>JAGYMO010000216.1 GCA_018400255.1 Deltaproteobacteria bacterium | reverse complement strand
GGCTTAGGTCTTTCTATCTCAAAGAGGATCATCGAAGACCATCTTAACAGTTCCCTCACTATGGATAGCAAGGAAGGCAGAGGGACATCCTTTAAGGTAACATTGCCTGTGTACCAGGAAACACAATAATTGGCAGCAAGGATGTGTTAGGTATGACATCATTTTCTGATCCAAATGATATAGAAAACCAAAAAATAGGGGAAATATTTCAACAGCAAACCAAATACAACCCAGATAAATTAACGGACTATGCCCTTGATTGGAGCAGGAGGCCCGATCCTTTTAAAAACCATGAATCACCGCTGGCCTATATATCTCTTCCCGACCCTGAAATCAAAACAGATGCTAATCTTTGGCGGCTTCTTCGGCAAAGAAGGTCCATAAGGGACTATAATGCAGAACGAGGCCTTGATAAAGGCCATCTTTCCATTCTTCTTTGGGCAATGCAGGGCATAACTGCGAAATATGGGGAATATCATTTGAGAACCGCACCCTCCGCCGGGGCGCTCTATCCAGTGGAAACCTACATATTTTCAAGGTCTATCGAGGGACTTGAAACTGGGATATATCACTTCAGGCCCCAGGTATTTGACCTGGAATTGCTTAAAAGGGGCGATTATGCAAGGGAGCTTACCGATGCCACCCTTGGGCAAACCATTGTAATGTTGGCACAGGTAACTTTTGTATGGTCTGCCATGGTAGAACGTTCAAAATGGAAATATCGCCAGAGGGCATACAGGTATATATATCTTGATGCAGGTCATATAGCGCAGAACCTTTACCTTGCTGCTGAGGGCTTAGGCCTTGGAGCATGTGCAATAGGGGCCCTTTTTGACGACAGCGTAAACACTATTTTAGGTATAGATGGAATCAAAGAGACTGTTATATATATGGCCACTGTTGGGTGGCCGAAATAAAATCAATCCTCAATAATTTAGTGAGAATACCTTAATGAGTCATCACCCATAGATTTCAACTGAAGCTTCACTTTTCTACGTATGAAAACTGCATCAATATAATCTCTTTCTAATCCTCAAAACCAAATAATTCATCAACCGGCATGGAAACCATTTTTGCTATCCCGGTTTTTTTATCGTATTCAGTGACATATTTTAGTGCTTCATCTATTTTAGAAATCATATCTTTTTTTACAACTACCAGAATTGTCTTGTTAGTGGGGCTGCTTCCGGCAAAAAAATCCCTCAATCCAGCAAAAACAGGGATGTTATGACTTACGATATGTCCCATTCCAACAGTATCTACAACCGTGGCGCCGGGTATCCCTATTTCGAGAAAAGCAGAAAGAAGGTCATCCAATAATTCAATTTTATTAAGAAAAATAATAACAAGCCTCATAGTATGCACCTCTTAATCAGCTGAAATCGTTTTTTTCGTATTGTGTAAAAACATCAATAACTTGTTGCCCGGTTTTGCATGCTGACAGTTTTTTTAGGAAATTTCTGTTATTTAACAATCTTGAGAGTCGTGCCAGAAGGTATAGCTGTGTATTGGCTTCTTTTTCTGGAAATAAAATAAGAAAGATACTATTAACAGGCTTTCCATCTACTGACTTAAAATCAATTCCCTTTGGGGCTATGCCAAAGGCAAAACGGGATCGCTTAAGGCCTTTTATTCGTGCATGTGGAAGCGCTACCCCACTTCCTATCCCTGTTGTCTCGATTTCTTCTCGTTCTATAAGGCTTTTATATGCCACTTTTCTGTCGATATCTGGACATGTTTCTAAAATCACCCCCAACAGTTCCTCTATTAGTTCATTTTTCTTTATCTTGGAAAGAGGAATTTTGATGCACTCTTTATATAAAAAGTCAGCAATGCGCATGTTTTTTCCTTTAAACATTTGTTTCACCCACCTTCTTCAAACCTACTTTAAATGCCACAGGCCCTATTACCTGGTTTATTATTATAGAGGCTGCCAGTATCGTCTGGATATAAGGTCCCAAATCAGAAAAACGCCGAGTGACCTCTATGAGAAGCCCCAGGCTTACACCGGCTTGAGTGATAAAGCCTAACCATGTATTTTTATATAGTATCGGTTCATTTTTTGCTAGTCTTCCACTTATATACGATCCAAAATAAAGAGAAATAAGGCGTACCGCAACAACAATCAATCCTAGCAGCCACCCGGTTCGCAGCACATTTAAATCAATGGAAGCGCCTGTCATAGAAAAAAACGCAATGTAAATAGGCATTGAGACCCTATCCATTCTTTCTAAAAAGCCTTGCCCGTGCTCGGAATAATTTTGTACCGTGAATCCTGCTGCCATGCAAATAAGGAGTGGTTGCAGCTCCAGCCCTATTTCGTGTGCTTCCTGCAGGTAGTCACCAAAAAAATGTGAGAATTCTATAACAACGAACCCCATTGCAATAATAATAACGGGAAATTCTACATGCGCCTTGTCCAAAAGGAAAACAATAAATTTGCCCAGCAGAAACCCGATAAGAAATGCAGCAGCTATTTCAAATGATAAAGATGATACCAAAGATAGTTTTATTCCTCCACTGCCTAAAATAATGGCCTGGCTTATGGAGATTACAATGGCGAATAGAATGATTATGAAAACATCTGTTGCTATGGTCGCGCTGAGAACTATGTCTGTATAAGGACCTTTGGCCTTTGTCTCGCTTATAATGGCAATAGTGGAGGAAGGAGAACGTGCAACGGCTATAGTCCCGAATATGCACGATATGGCAAACCTCAATGGAATCGCTAGGTCAGTCATAAAAGGTATGAATGTGGATAAGAAAAAAACCGCAAGGGTTGTTCCGATAAAGACAACAATAGTAACCCCGAACATATAATATGTTATGGATTTAAGGAGCTTGCGTATACTTGCTAATCGTAATTCTCCTCCAGCGCAGAGTGCTATAAAGGCAAGCGCTAATTTATTTATAAAATTGAGATTTCTTATTTCGGCAAAGGTATATAATTTTAGAAAGAAAGGTCCCATCAAGAGTCCTGCAAAGATATATCCTACTATCCTGGGAAGTCCTTTTTTCTCAAGAATGAAGCCAAGACAGTATGAGCAGAGCAGCATTATACCGAGAACCAGGGCAGGGCATGTTTCCCTGTAAAAGTCCAGGCCAAGGTTTTTGACCAGCAGTGTGGCTGCAATGACAAGGGAAAGGGCTATTGTTCTAAGTATCATACTCGTGTATTATTAGTGATTTGATTGCGGTCTCGTCCTATTGGCTCAGGGTTCTCAAATTGCAAGAGCATGAGCTTGGGACCTATAATTTCGTTTGTAAACATAGATAGTATAATTATTGTGACAAGATAATCCGATAATGATGGATAGAGAAATGAAAAATTCATTATTATGGCTACGGCAAGGCCTCCCTCTGAAATTAGCCCCAGGCCTGCTGTGGGAGGTATGTTAAAATCAGCCTTTAAGGCACGTGTGGCCATGAAGGTTCCAAGCGTTTTTCCCAGCATTCTAATCACAAAGTAAACAACCGTTATAACGAGGATATAATTGAATGTCAGTGTCCATCCAGCCCCTATCATTATTAGCAAGATAATGTAAATAGATTTTTCAGAGTGGACAACTGTCTCAAGTGCCCGAAGCCGGTGTCTGCAAAAGTTTGCAATAATGATTCCACAGATAAATCCAGTTACAAGAGGTGAATTGTGTGTCTTTATCGCAAGCCCGCCGACCAATAATACTGTACCTATTATAAAAACAAAAAATTCCTGCTGGGAAAACTTTGACTTGCTGAGAATTATGAGTATGAGCGCGGAAATTATACCTATACCTATAGATAAAAGGAACCATTGCAGGGAATTCATTAAATTGAGGGCCATGATTTTTGTAGAAGGCAGGATGCATGTTGTCAAAGACAGAAAGCCCAAGGCAAATATCCCGTCAATCCCCGAGATATATTGCAGGAGAGATGATAATTTTCGGTTTTTAAATCTATAATTGTCATTCACTACCGCAAGAGAGGATTGAGCTGTACAGCACGCTGCGCTTCCCAGCGTAAGGGCCATTATAGTAATTAATTCACCTGGCAGGGGGATAAAGGACTTAAAGGAAATATACATTGCAGCGGTGGTTATGGCGAAAGTAAATGCCGCTTGTATAGCAGAGACGGAGAAGAAGAATCCGGGTAGATTTTTAATGGTAGAGAATTTAAACTGAAGTCCGAATAAAAAACCTATCCATGATAGAGCAAAGATTAAGAAGGGCTCAAAGTTGTTTAGTGACTTAGCATTGATAAGGTTAAGCCCCATTCTGCCTAATAACACCCCAATAAATATATATTCGATTCCAGTAAAGATAATATTTCTGAAACCCAGAGGAAGCTTTCTGTTTAAGAATGTAAGGCGAGAACCTATAACGGCGATTGCAACGATAATGGCAATAGATAAAAGTAATTTCATTTAGAAGATAAGAGATATATGATAAGGGCTTGGTTTTGTAGCGGGAATATAGGTGGTTTTGCCTTTTGTGTCAAGGATAAAGTGGGTGTATTGCCAGACCTTCAGTTTAGCCTGAAATTGGGTTTATGAGGGGAGGGCCTTAAGATAGAAAACGGACATGAATATCTTTTGGGGCAAGTCATTGTCAAGCATGTGGAAAATTGCAGGGCATGCATCTTATCAATCCTTGAGATG
>JAGYMO010000215.1 GCA_018400255.1 Deltaproteobacteria bacterium | reverse complement strand
CATGAAATCTTCTCTGAGCATTTCACCAGGATGTGTTGGAGGAACTTCACGTTTGGTTGTGTTTTGTATAGACATTATTTAACTCCTTAATGGTAATCTGTTATCTCGACATCATATGCATCGCCATCAAGGAATTGGAAACAGATTCGCCATTGTTCATTGATTGATATAGAAAATTGTCCTTCCCTATTGCCTTTGAGGGCGTGTAATCGATTGCTTGGGGGCACCCCGAGATCCTTTAGTGTTGTTGCCAAGTTGATATATTCTAAGCGCCTTGTCGCTCGGGTAATTAATTTCGAGGGCAGGCGTCTGGATTTACCTTTTACATATAGCTGTTGGGTTTCCTTATCAGCGAATGTTTTTATCATCGAAATATTGTAATCTGTCACGTGACAATTGTCAAGAGTAATCTTTAATTTATAACAATCTGTTGGCCCAACTTTTCACTGGTGCGGATGCAAAAAAAACGCACCGCACTGCTCATTGTTACTCTTTCTTTCCGTAAGTAAAATAATAGTTGAAAATTAGAGTGGTGATATCTTGCCATAGCAATAGCCACCCACGATGAGGATTTTTTTACATATCGCTTTATGTGATGCGCGTTTAAATCCTTGATCCATTCTTCTTAGCACAGGTTTTGCTTTTTTTAATATAACATTTTTTATCAAAGGGTTCGGTGAGGCTGTGATTGGTCAATACGTATTATTTCATGTCCATTATCTAGAAACTCATAATCTGATGTACGACCTCATTCACACTGCTGCATTCTTCTTATCAAAGGTTTTGTTTTTCTTGAAATAGGATTTTCATATCGTAAGTTTGATTGAATATGGCATAAAATAAAGGTTACCTGAAGCACATAATTGGCAGGAAGCTGCCAGGTTTGTCCTGAATCTTTTGTAGCTACCTGTACAAGTAAAAGCTAGTAAAAGTATCTAAAGTTTATCGTTATATACCCAAATATTCTTTCAATTTGGTGATTGCCTCTTTATTTTTTAAAGGATCCATTTTTCCGATATTCAATAGCTTCCATTTAATGGCAGGCAAATTTTCAATCCCTTTAAGTGCGAAGAGCTCCCATCTGGGGTGGCCCTCTTTCACTGAGACAATGAACCTCCTTTCCTCAGTGGTCAACTCGTTTCGGAGCACTGAGACCAGTTTCTCTTTTGTCCTATCTAGATCATAATATGTCACATTTTTATAGGTCATTTCCTTAAATTCTTTTTCAAAGACATCTATCATATCTTTCGGGTGGGGATTGAAGATTTCAATCATCGGCCGTGGATGACTAATAAGATACAAAATAAATGCTCTTCGTATCTTGACCGTTAGCGCTTCATTTTTGAATAGGAAGTGGACATCAAAGAGATCCCTTGGATGTTGACGATCAAGGGCTGCACAGATTTTTCCTGCATATAGTTCGTCTATAGA
This sequence comes from Deltaproteobacteria bacterium, assembly GCA_018400255.1. Classification (GTDB taxonomy): domain Bacteria; phylum Desulfobacterota; class DSM-4660; order Desulfatiglandales; family B25-G16; genus M55B121. Next base: position 1,663 of record JAGYMO010000215.1, on the reverse strand, counting down.
CAGGGTACGGCTTTGTACCGAAAGCTCAAAGAGGTCTTGAGCTTTTTTTGATAGTGTTTTTATCTCGGGTGAATATACAGAGCCTCTGAAGACGAAATTTGTCTCTATTTTTACGGTTGCTCCTTCTTGGCTGACGACCATGCCTTTCAATGTTTTGGTACCATGGATATTCTTTAAAGTGATTCGCGACCATGGTATTCTTCTTTTGATCTCTGTGGAGATACGGATTAAGGCGTGGTTAATATCATCCAGTGCAAAATCCCTCGTGGTTATGGGAAGGTATGTCAGATCTATATCTACTGAAAGGCGGGGGAGGTCCCTGACAAAAAAATTGAGAGCTGTACCTCCTTTCAGTGCAAATATCTCTTCTTTGTGAATCAAGGGCAGAATTCTGAGGAGTAATTGCGCTTGTTTGAAAAAGACCGTATCCCTCATCCAGAAATCTCTTCTCGATTGTCGTGGGGAACGGTGATACGATATTTCCTATCATACTTTCCGTTTGGAATTATCATTCGTTTCCCTTTCCCTATATCGATTTTTGAAAGGTCAAGATCCGATACCCAGGAATGACCATGCTTTTCAGCCATATACATAAAAAGCCTTTTCACCTTGACGGACCGGCACAAAACCAGCAACCTCTCCACCAGATCTGATCGCAGGCTAACGAGGTTTTCCATGATCAAAAGAGCTTCTTCAAAACCGATTTTTCCCGGTACGAGGTGAAGCATCTCCATGGCGGCCCTTTCCGGGGAAGATATCTTTATAAAGAAGTCCCTTTCTTTGAACTCTGATAAGCCATCCTTGCTGTCCGAAGGAAATAGATTTGTCCGGGTCATAACGATATCTATTCCTAAGTGTTCCCCCTTGAACCAGGTTGGCAAAACTTGAGCCTGTGTTCCATACAGAAATATCTTTCTTCTGCCGTAGGGCAGGTAATGGGCGTATCCTTTTAACTCAAGGGCTGTCTTTCCCCCTGGGTATATATGCAGGCCCATTTGGCTTTGAAGCGCATAAATGGCACCGGACCATTCCACTTTGTCTCCATAGAGGATATAGGCACCTCTCCCGAAGGATTGAATCCAGCCGCTCTTTTTATATCTCACGAGGAGATCGTGGCCAAAGCCCAACCTATTTAGGTAGGATGCGGCGCTGACCGTGCCTCTGGGCCATTGATTCACCAAGCGGTTTATTTTTGATTTTATTTGCTTACTCATAATCATTAAAAAACCATATTCTTAAACCAAAGTCAAGAATGGGTTTAAAAAAATCTATGATTCCTAACTTAAAGTCATCAAATATGAATATTTTCAAACTATAGAAAAGCACAGAAAGAACGACCTAAAGAGGAACCTATTAGCAAATTTATGGTTTAGAAGTCACTGAGGGCGTTGAGGAACTTTTTTGTTTGGGCAGATGAGATCGGTGTCATTACAACGCCGAAAAGGACACGCCCTTCCCGGTTTACAGAGCACACCATCTTTGCCGATGCAAAAAATCAGCCTTGTGTTCGATGGTGGGGTATGGGCATTTACTCGGCCTTTTAATCCATTCTTCTTATCACAGGTTTTCCTTTTCTTGGGATAGGATTTTCATATCGCGGGTTTGAGTGAGACTGTTCTCCGGAGCTGGATATCTAGGCCATTTGGCTTAGCATTTATGTATG
>JAGYMO010000214.1 GCA_018400255.1 Deltaproteobacteria bacterium | reverse complement strand
GTCGCACCACTAAGCCCCGCCGTTCGCGAAGCGAATCGGCGAAACCAAGTGCTGCCACGGGCTTGCCCGTAGGGCTCCACCTGGTAAAAAATCTCTGAAAAGTATCTAAAAGAATGCAGCTCAAAAAAATATGGTTTCCTCGCGTTAAAGTCTAATTTTTTATTCAGCACATAGAAATGAGTGTTTTGATATTCTTTAGTTATTCTGGGACTATTATATTTAACTATTCTGTATTGCCTACTAAAATTGCATATGGCTTATTTCCTTATACGCCTGCAGGGCCTTGTTTCTTATAACCATAAGATACCTCATTGATAAATCAACCTTTTGTAGATCTATCATTGTTTCGCTAATATTTCCTTTTCCCTGGAGAAGGTCGGTAATAGATTTATTTGCATCAGCCTCCAGTTTATTTACATTAGCTATCGCGTCTTTTACGATCTTCGAGAAATCTGATCTTCCTTTTCCATTAACCTTATCGTATTTTAAAGGAGAGGGCTGGATATCTCCAATTTTTAGGTCCCCCATAGTTTACCTCCCTATTTCAAATGCCTTAAGCGCCATTTGTTTTGTTGTTTTTATAGCTGCTATATTTGCTTCAAATACCCTTCTGGCCATAAGCATGTTGGTGATTTCTACTACAAGATCTACATTTGGTTTAAGTAAATAACCCTCTTTGTTTGCATCAGGGTGACCCGGGTTATAGATCTTTTTAAAAGGACTTTGGTCTTCGGCTACATCATCAATCATAACCCCCTCTAAACGTGAATAAAATGATTCGTCAGCGTCGCCCATTTTTTTTGGGCCCATCATGACTATTTTTCTTCTGTATGGCCCCCCATCTTCCGTCCTTGTAGTTTCTATGTTGGCGAGATTGGAGGCAATAATGTCCATTCTCCTTCTCTGTGTCTCCAAACCCGAGCTGCTTATATCAAGAGGTAGCAAAAAACTCATTTTATTGGCCTCCTTCCTTTAATATATCCTTTATGAGGGTTATTTTTCTCAAAAGGGCCTCAATCGAAGCCCTGTGCATAAGATTATTTTCTATTAATTTAGTCATTTCCTTGTCTATGCTCACACTATTAAAACCATTCCAACCCTCACTTTCTTCATACGGTACGGTTTCCCGGCAAAAACTGTTAGCTTCTGCCATATGCCCGGGATTCGTGTTTACTAAACCTATAGTCTTCTCTGATTTTAAGGCCTGGGCCATTGCGGCCTTGAAGTCAATATCCTTTGGTGTATAGCTGGGTGTCTCTAAGTTACTTATATTGCTTGCTATAGTATTATGTCTTTGTTGAAATATATTGATAGCCTTTTCCAAGGTGAAAAATGTGTTTTTAAATGAAAACTGTTCAGGCATGATAGTATCTCGATAATTTATAGTTTTATTTTTTGCTCTTTAATCATTTCAAAATCAAAACCCCGCATTCCTGATTAATTAAAAGCAATTTATGTGCCTTTCTATTCTCCCTCCATTTTTTTTCTATACTCATTGAGCTTATTTCTTAATGTTCTTACACTTATACCTAATAAATCAGCGGCATGAGTTCTGTTTCCATTGGTTTGGTTTAATGCGTAGAAAATGGCTGTTTTTTCCATCTCCTTCAGTGGAACCGTTGAAATAATAGTATTGCTTGGTTTTCCAGCGCCCAGCCTTCTCTCATTTGTAAAAAGAGACTTGTCATCTATAAAATCCCCTCTGCCCATAAGCACTGCCCGTTCAATTGCGTTTTCAAGCTCCCTTACGTTGCCTTTCCATGGCATTTCCATAAGAAAATCGATTATCTCAGGTGTCAATCCCTTGACGTTTCTGTTATCTAACTTGTTATATTTTTCTATAAAGTAATTGGCGAGCAATGGTATGTCATCTTTTCTTTCACTGAGCAAGGGGAGGTGTAAAGGAATTACATTTAGGCGGTAGAACAAATCTTCCCTAAATTTTCCATCATTAATCTGTTTTTTAATATCCCTGTTTGTCGTAGCGATGATCCTCACATCCATAGGTATCGGGGCTGTCCCTCCAACTCTATCGATTTCTTTTTCCTGGATAACTCTTAACAGCTTAGATTGAAGGGATATGTCCATCTCGCTGATTTCATCTAAAAGTATGGTTCCATGATCGGCAATCTCAAATTTACCCTTTTTTCTCGTTATTGCGCCTGTAAATGAGCCCTTTTCATGGCCGAATAACTCACTTTCGAGGAGGCTTTCCGGCAAGGCGCTACAATTAACGGCTACAAATGGTTTGTCTTTTCTTTTACTATTGTTATGGATGTATCTTGCAAACAATTCCTTTCCAGTGCCTGAAGCGCCATGTATAAATACAGATGCCATACTATCCGCTATTCTTTTTGCATCCAGCATAAGATTTTTCATTTCAGAATTGTTTGTAATTATGCTAAATCGGTTACCATTGCCACTTGCCTCTTTTACTCCTGCATCATTAGAGATCTTCGAAATAATAATCTCTATCATTTCAAAGGTTAAAGGCTTCAAGATAAAATCATAGGCTCCAAGCTTCATTGCGCTTACAGCCTCATTTACTCTGGCATTAGCTGATGTAAGGATGATTGGGGTTGATCTATTCATTTCCTTAACCCTTTGCAAGAGATCAATTCCGCTGATTTTAGGCAGCTCAAGGACGCTTATAATAAGGTCGTAATGTTCACTTGTAATTTTTTCAAGAGCTGTTAAGCCGTCTACCGCTATATTGGTTTCATGCCCATATTTAACAAAAATATCGCGCAAAGCTGATAATTCACTTAAATCCTTTTCTGCAAGCAATACCTTTATGTTTCCCATAACTAACACAATCCATTTAGAGGTTTCAGAACATCAAAAACCTCTATTCAATGCCTTTTTTAATAATTTTATCATTGAAATCTATGCCCTCTATTTCGTATCTGGCTATGTTGCTCCATGCATTTTCAAGGGCTGCAATTTGTTCATAAATGGGGAGATAGTCGTCTTTTTGATTGAGAAGTTTGTAGCATTTCGCTATCTTAATCAGAAGTAAGGTTTTGTTTTCTTCCGGCTCTTCAAAATCAAGCGCCTGTTTAAATGCCTCAAGGGCATTTTTTGTATGCCCTACATGTAGATTAAGGTCTCCGATATCTTGATATATTTGGCTATAAAAAGACTTACAGCCGAATTTTAAGATATTGTCATTTCTTATGGAGTGTAATAATTTTTCATACGGATTAAGATTGAATTTCAGTGCTAGTTTAAAGAAGTCTTCTGCCACTGAATATTTTCCCTGCTTGAAAAAAATCTTCCCTTTTAGTTTATATGCATAGGGGGTTAAAGAATTATCCGGGTAGTTTTTAATAAGGGTATTAACGTAAGATAAGCCCTCTTCATATTTTTTTTTCTTAAAATTGTCCATGCTTAAAGAGTACAGGAGATCAGAGGGTTTTTCCATTTCAGGTAAAAGTTTATCTGCCATTTTAAAAATGTTTGCTGCCATGTCATCAAAGGAAAGATGCATGAATGCCCTTGCAATGGGCAGATAGGGATAGGCCGAATCAGCCTGTAAGATTGCATTCTTCTCTCTTTCATAAATCTCCAGGATGTTATAATATCTTCCCGCTTTTAGCTCTATGTTCAGTATTTTTCCAATTACATTGTTAAAGCTATGCTGAGCCTCTTCTTTCAATGATGATCTAGGGTATTTTTTTAAAAAGTTTTTTAGATACTCCAGACTCTTATTGTAGTCTTCATTGTCCTCATAAATTTTAGCAAGCCTAAGCATTGCAAGCTGTTCAAAAGGGTGTCCGAGGCTATTTTCACGGAAATTATCTATTATCTCTTCATAAATTTTTTTTGGGGAGGCAATTTTCTCTGGTAGATTTCCCCCAACATTTCCTTTCTCTTGTTGTTCAGCCAGTCTTATTTTGCTGATAATTGCCCCTTCTGATTGTGGGTAGCGCTTCAGGACCAGGTAATAATAATTAACTGCGTTTCCGATTTCCCCTTCATCAAGGTATGTGTCTCCTACTTTAGTTAATATCAGGTGGCTGTTTTTTCCCGGGCAGCTATTATAATATCTTAAAAGGTCAGTTCGAGCCTTTACACTTTCACCTAATTGAAAATAATTATAGCCAAGGTAAAGCGATATTTCGGGGTACCTGTACAGGTTTTCAGGTGTCTTCTCTATAAGTTTAGTTAGAATATTAATGGATTTATGAAAGCTGTTTTCCTTGTATGCTATCTTAGCCATTATTATCTTTGCCCCTGTCTCTTCGGGAAGGCCCTGATAATTTTTTATTATATAGTTTATTCCGGAGATGGCATCTTTATGCCTATCTTTTAGCTCCATAATTTCGGCTATTTTTAGTAATGCCTTTGGATTCGCATCTGAATCTTTGTGTTTGTTTAATATAAGGCTATAAAATTCAATGGCCTTGTTAAAAATTTCCGCCCTAAAATAGAGGTCTCCAATTGAAAGTATCGCATCGGGAACAAGTATGGATTCAGGGAATTGTTTGATAGCACTGTTATAGCGGTCCTTTATATCATTAAAGTGTTTTTGCGTTGGATTAGGGTGAAGCTTGTCATAGGCTTTTGCCAGCAGAAAAGAGGCGTTCTCCACGTATTCGCCTTTGGGAAAAGCTTTTATTAATTCATGAAGGTAATCTTCTGAAGCCCCCCACTTTTTTTCCTTATAGGCATTTACTGCTTTTCTAAAAAGGACAGTATCAGCTCCCTGCCCATCGTTATTACTAACTGTCAATATATCTGCTTTTGATTCAGTTTTTATCGTTTTTGTCGGCCCTATATCAATCTCCGAATCTTTTTTTTTATGAGGAGTTTTTTCAAGGGATACGGTTAAAGCATTATCAATGATCTTTGTGTCAAATTTGGGCATCATTTGCCCTTTGATATCAAAGACAATCCGGATTTTTTCTTTATGACAGCCTATCCTTACTTGGTTTATGAGGTCGGTTTTTAACTGGATAGTCTTTGTTTTTATTAATTTGGCAGGCGCAATTAGGTCAATTACAATCATGGGAGGGGAATCAAAGGTCTCAGTCTCATATTTTACTATATTGCCGTTACCTGAAATAGTTATAGTTGTGCCCGATTCCGTTTCCTCTTCATTTACTGATATTATTTCACTGATAATACTTTGATCCGAGGAACCTGCTGATACAGATAAGCCGTAAGCCAGTATCAATAAAAATACGGCGAGCAGAAAGGCTGTTAAAGTATTGGCATGAGTTCTCATATAGAGCTTAAAAAGCAATTACTATGCCAATATTACAATGTCTCGGGAAGGTTTATGTTTGGCTATTCATATAAATGTCGGCATATAGAGATTTTTATTTAGTATAATACAATAAAAATTTTTTGTTTCTTGATTATATTTAAGTAGAAGTTACGGCTTGCGTTTTTATAGCGGAATAGTTTCGGATAAATAGGTGGATTTTGACTTTCTAATAAGCTCCGAACAGAAAAGGATTTATAAGGCATATAGGTGTCATTATTTTGACATAATATCAGGATAGCGCTGAGGCTGTTTTTTCAAGTTTTTGTTTCTTAATCTTTTCTACTAAGGTTGTCCTGTTAATGTTAAGTAGTTTCGCAGCCTTTGTCTTTACCCAATCGCTTTTCTCCAATGCATCAAGTATAAGTTTTTTTTCGTAATCTTTTACAGCCTCGTCAAGCGTGACCCCTCCCTTAACGCCATCATCTTCATCGAGGTAAATTAATTTGCTGTTTCGCTGGATATGTTCCGGAAGATCATTGAAACCGACTATGGGATTGTCGCAAAGGATTGTAAGCCTTTGGATAACATTTTCAAGCTCTCTTATGTTGCCTGGCCAGTCATAGTTATACATTGCATACATCGCCTCTGGGGAAAATCCGGTTATCGTTGATTTGTTATCTTTCGAAAATTTATTTTTGAAGAAATCAATGAGTAACGGAATGTCTGATTTTCTTTGTTTCAGGGTGGGTACCTTTACGGGGATAACATTTAATCTATAGTAAAGGTCTTCTCGGAAAGTCCCTTTATTTATTGCTATTGTTAAGTTTTTGTTAGTAGCGGCTATTACGCGAACGTCGACATGTATAGTTTTGGTACCTCCCACCCTCTCAAATTTTTGCTCCTGCAATACTCGCAATAACTTAACTTGCAGCGAAGGGCTCATTTCACCTATCTCATCAAGGAAGATAGTGCCCCCGTTTGCCATCTCAAATCGTCCAATTCTAGACTTATAAGCACCAGTGAATGCGCCCTTTTCATGACCAAAAAGTTCGCTCTCAAGTAATTCCTCAGGGATGGCGCCACAGTTTATTACAATTAAGGGTTTGTTATTCCTGCTGCTATTATAATGAATAGCCCTTGCTATTAATTCTTTCCCTGTTCCGCTGGCTCCGGTTATAAAGATTGTGCTGTCTGTATCGGAGACTTTATCTATTATTTCGTATATTTTAGTTATAGCCTGACTTGTCCCAACGAAGTTTTTATATCTATAGGTGTGCCGTAGTTCATTTTTTAGCCGTATATTTTCCTGCTCCAGATTTTTGAATTCCAATGCCTTTTCAATAACTACGAGAAGCTCGCTCGATGACATTGGCTTTGAGATATAGTCAAAGGCCCCTCTTTTCATGGCGTCGACAGAGCTACTTATTGTTCCATAACCAGTAAGAATAATACACTTTGTGTCAGGCAAATTCTCTGTTATATAAGCGAGAATGTCCATGCCATTTATGTCAGGCATTACGAGGTCTGTAAGCACAAGGTCGAAAAAATCCTTTTCTAACTCCTCTATGCCTGACTTGCCATTAGAGGCAGTTACTACCTCATAACCGTGAGCCTTTAGTATCTCATCGATTAATTCCAATATGACAGAATCATCATCTGCAACTAATATCCTTGGCATGCTTTTTTGTGTGTTTAGCGCTTATTACTTTATAGATTCTCGAGCCCCTATTTTAAAGCTCAATACATTAGATATTGGCTTTGCTTTTTTAACAATCATAATACAGTACTCTATAAAAAGTCACCTCGATAAAACTTATATATGTTAACATTAGCTGTTAAAACGAGTTCATTTATGAGGTTTTGAAGGTCTTTATCATTTTGATCGGTATCTTTGGCTTCTGTTTCGATAAATGTAATTTCTTTCTCTATTTCCCCGATCAGCGGCTCAATATCTCTTAGTGTTTTATTGGGATTGTTTAAATTGTCCGCATAATTGTCTAAAAGGGATAAAACCTTGTCTCCATGCGTCAATAGAGTTGAATTAGCATCTGATAGTGTGTTTTTGTTTATTTCCGAGAGCGTGCTTTTAAATATTTTTTCGAAGCCTTTATCTCCTGTTTCTTTATTATGTGTTGGGCTGGCCTTGACCCCTGATTGCAATAAAGCTTCGATTTCATGTATGTTCATTTCAGCCTCCCTGCTTTTAGTTGAATATCCACCTTCTTACATTTAGGCGCTTAGAGATTATAAAATTTATGGTGGCGTTGTTGATGCAACTATATAACTCTTTTTATAATAAGTTTTTCGGCGTACAATAAAAATTTCTTTAGAAAAAAAGGGGCTACTTACCGAGCATCTTTTCTAATTTTTCACCCATTGTTTCCGCTGTAAAGGGTTTTACTATGTAATTACTCACCCCTAATTTGACAGCTTCTATAATATTTTCCTTTTCTGCCTCCGCAGTGACCATGAGAAATGGTGTATCTTTTAGCTTATCATCTGACCTAACAGCCTTTAATAGTTCTATCCCAGGCATCTCCGGCATGTTCCAGTCACTTAAAATGAGATCAATCTTTTCTTTTTTAAGAATGTATAGTGCTGCCTTACCATCATCTGCCTCAATTATATTTGTAAATCCAAGCTGCCTTAAAATATTTTTTACTATCCTTCTCATTGTGGCAAAGTCGTCTACAATAAGAACCGTCATGTTTACATCCATACTATCATCGAGCTCCCTATTTACAGATTAGCCAAAAGCTCATCTATTGCGTTTTGGTCAAGACCAACCCCTTTTCCGTGAAAACTGGATAGCTCTGTTTTCTTTCTCTCGACAACCCTTTCTAATTCCTCTGCGGAAATTTCAGGATTTTTTTCTCTTTCTCTTATTCTTATACCAAAAGATATAGCCATATTTTTGATTTTTTCCTCCATTTGAATAACAACTTCTATAATACGCTTTATTCGCTGACCAGTCAAGTCTTGAAAACTCATTTGAACAAAAGAATCCGATATCAAAGTTAAATTATATTCAAGGAGTGATTCCACATTTTCAATAACAGGCATTAATTTCTCTATGGATTTCTGTCCAACCTTTTTCCTCTGGCCTAATATAACAATTTTCCCGTTTTTGAAAGAAGCAACAATGTTTTTTACATCAGATATATTTTTTTCCAGGCTTTCTAGATTATCCATAATTTTATTGGCCGCATTCTCAGTAGCATCTATTATGCCCTCAAGTTGATCAGTGGCTTGCGGTATATATTCTGTGGCTATATCATTCAAGTCGTCATTTACCTTAGACTGTAGATCTTTCCTAAACTCAAAGGCTAGAGACACCAACGCCTTTATATCTCCTGATACTTCACGGGCTATATCTTTAAAAAACATATTATCATTAAAATTAAGTTGATCTCCATTTATTACATTTGAAACCTCTTCTTTTTCTTCGTCTGAAAGGTTACCCATCATTATATCTGAAATTTTACGCTTTATGATATCCTTCATTTTAATTCCTTTATAAATAAAATAGTGTTAAAACTATCTATTTTCTCAAAGTATTTTTAATAGCCAGCCAAAATACTGAGAGGTTTTTAAAAGTATTGACGACTTGTATCTTCCATCTTAAATTTTTTATTTTCTATCATGGTCTATTACACTGATGGCTGACTGTGTAATGTTGTTCAAGGAGACCACCTTTTCGACCGCTCCCAGCTTTATTGCCTCTTTAGGCATTCCAAAAACTATGCAGCTTTTTTCATCCTGGGCCAATGTCCTTGCCCCAGCCTCTTTCATTTTCAATAACCCAAGAGCACCATCCGCACCCATGCCCGTAAGTATTATGCCTACCGCGTTTCTTCCTGCATTTCTAGCAACAGAGTGAAAAAGTACGTCTGCCGCAGGCCTTTGATGGTGAACCAATGGCCCGGTTTTTACCTGGACATAATAGCGGGCACCACTCCTTTTTAAAAGCATGTGAAAGTTTCCCGGCGCTATAAGGGCAGTACCATTAACAAGAGAGTCTCCATCTTTTGCCTCCTTTATAGTTATAGCACTGAGATCATTGAGCCTTTCTGCAAAGGAGGTGGTGAAATGTGCGGGCATATGTTGAACAACAAGGATGCCCGGAGCATTTACAGGCATTTTAGTTAAAACAACCTTCAGTGCCTCCGTTCCGCCGGTTGATGCGCCTATTGCTATTACCTTGTTAGTAGTTTCCAACATTGCCGTTGATACAAGCAAAGGTTGAGCAATAATATCAGGTATTTTTTCGGACATTTGCCCTATCTTTATTCTTGAAACTGCCCTCACTTTGTCAATTAACTGCACACTCATCTCACCTACCGAATAGGAGCCTGATGGCTTTGACATAACTTCTAAGGCACCAGCTGATAGGGCCTCCATGGCAAGCCTGCCCCCAGTAGCGGTAAGCGAACTTACTATAATTACCGGTAAAGGGTAATATTTCATAAGCTTCCGAAGAAAGGTAATCCCATCCATCCTTGGCATTTCAATATCCAAGGTAACTACATCAGGTTTAAGCTGAACTATTCTGTCTCTTGCTATATATGGATCAGGTGCTGTTCCTATTACCTCTATGTCTCTCTCCTTAGAGAGTTCTTCTCTAAAGACCTTTCGAACTATAGCTGAGTCATCAACGACGAGAACCTTAATCTTGTTTTCCATCTACTCTCCATAGAAACTGGATAATTTGATATCCAACAGTCCGCTGAACCTTTTCAGGCCATTTGTCAAAGGCATTCCATATCAAATCAGATAATTCTTCAGACAACTTATAAACATCTGACTTGTAGACGTCTTACACCTTTTGCCCCAGTTTCAAGGTTCCAATCTCCAGCCCGCCCTGGTGCGACTTTCGGGTAATTTAGTTAAGCAGTTGTTAAATCCTCTGTATCAGACCATGTACGACTATCTTGCAAATATAGGTCTGGGCCAGGGTTTCAAGTATCAATCCTAACCCCTGCCGCAAGGCGGTTATCCGTTAGCTCAATAAAGACAGTTTTACCATTAATTTTTTTTAATATTTCATGTTTATGTGCTTCAACGCTTATTAATTCAGGTATGTTTAATTTATATTCACCTTCCCGGTCAAAGAAAGAAAATACCCTGCCCCCAATCATATTAAGGGCCTCTTTTATCGTATCTATTTTTTGTTCAGTATCAGTTTCACTCTCATCAATGCCCAAGAAATTAGCGGTAATCTCAGTTGCCACACTTTCAGGTACTATCATGTAAAAAAAACCATTTTTGGGACCGCTGAAGGTTAGCTTCGCCGCAAACAGCGCCTGTTTCCGCGAGAACCAGTCTAATAGTGTTATATCTTTTTCAACAGCTTGAAGTGGTTCAAAAAACATAGTTTTAAGCACATCAAAAATCGCTTCCCTCAAGTTCTCTACCGTAATCTTTTTGTCCATCTTCATTTTCTCCCATTATACGATTTAGGGCGTTTCTTATATCTTCGGGTCTAAATGGTTTTTTTATTAAGGCGCTGGCCCCTAGGTCCATTGATTGTTTTTTAACTTTTTCACTTCCTTCAGTTGTTACAATCACTACCGGGATCGTCTTTAATATTTCATCTTCTTTCATTTTTTTTATTAGTTCCATTCCATTCATGTTTGGCATATTTATATCGGTTAAAACAAGGTCTACCCATTCGGCAGACAGCACTTTCATGGCATCTCTTCCGTCTTCCGCTGCTAGAAACTGGCCTACGTTAAACCCTGAAACCTTAATTGTTTTTTTTATAACTGCCCTCATAGAAGAGGAATCATCAACAATTAAAACAGTGAATGCCATGAGCTAATTTCCTCCTGTTGAATTAACTAATGTTTCGACATCTTTTAGTTTTTCCAATGAATCGGCAATGGTTTTTTGCACATCGATATTTGAGAAATGCAGCTTATCCATAACCTCCTGGTGATATCTATACGCAAGCCCATCGGATCCCACCCCTATACCCATCATCATGCAGATAGAGTCAGCAAGATAGACTATTGGGATGGATAGGTCGTCAGGCGGTGCAAGTTCAGGGAAATGATGATTTTTTATAATATTTACCATATTTGGACTAAAGTTCCACTTTGCAGCTACCTTAGCGCCTAACTCAGCGTGGTCTATGCCAATTACCTCTTTTTCAGCCTCTATAAATGCCAGCCCCTTTTCTTTTACCATAAATGTTATTTCGTTAAATGAATCATTTACATAGGTATGCAGAATAACCTTGCCTATATCCTTTAAAAGTGCGGAGGTAAAAATAAAGGGTATGTTTTTCTGTTGATTTTTTTCAGCCAGACTTTGGGCTATAAGTGCCGAAAAAACAGAGTATCTCCATAGTTCCCCCTCAGTAAGATCGTATCCTTCCTGACCCCTCCTGAAATTACTGGCAGCGCTGTCAACAATAATCAGATTTACTAGCCTATCTAAACCCATGTATGCTATAGCATGTTTGATTGATGTTATTTTTCTGGACAGACCAAAATAGCTTGAGTTGCATGCCCTGAGGATGTTTGCAGTTGCACCCTGATCATAGGTGATAATATCAACAAGCTCATTTATTGAACTATCAGGGTTTTTTGTCATTTCAATGATCTTGTGGTATGTATAGGGAATTGGTCTTAGCGCTTCAATGTCATTAATTATTTTTTCTACTGATTTCATATCCTTTGATACCCTGAGCCTGATATCTTGAGCCAGGCCTGCCCACTTTTAATTTCTAACTTGATAGTCCTGTTAACATTTCCTCCTACATGCTGGTAAGAGATCATCATATTATTTCTCCAGAACATTTTTCTGAGTGCTGTAAAATTTCTCTCACCTATGTTAAAAAATCCTTTTTGATCCAGTATCTGAGATCCACCAACTACTATAGTCTTAATGCTGTGCTTCTTCGCCCCTAACTTGTAGGCCTCCTTAAAAAGTAAGGGAATCCCTGTGTCAGCAAACATGCAAGGGTTATTTTTGGCCTTTACAGTGTCAAGACTTGACTCAGGTAGCATATAATGAAGCAAACCACCTACCTTTTCTATAGAGTCATAGATGCCAAGGCCTATACACGAGCCTAACGAATATGTTATAAGCACTGCCTCGGAATCATTGCTTACTTTCATGTCTGCAACACCAATAATTATTTCCATTAGTGACCCTCTGAGGCAATGTCAAAAACTCCTGCAATATCAAGAATAAGCCCAACCCTTCCATCTCCTAAAATTGCCCCTCCGGCTATCCCCTTTAGATCCTTGAGGGTTTCACCAAGGCTCTTAATAACTACCTCCTCCTGACCGAGGAGCTCATCAACAAGAAGGCATCTTGTTCTACCCTGGTTCTCAACTACTACCACGAGTTTTTCCCATGGCTGGGTATCTGAGGCGTGCTGTCCTCCGTTACGTACAAATAATCTATTAAGGCGTATCAAGGGGACTAGATTGTTTCTGAACATAATTACCTCCCCCTTGCCCTTTACCGTATGGCAATCGCTTTTTTTCGGCCTGAAGGATTCTTGAATAGAGAGGGTGGGTAAAATATATTTCTCTTCACCTATTTTTACAATCATTCCATCTACTATAGCCAATGTGAGAGGCAGTCTAATAAAGAAGGTTGTACCCTTGCCATCATTTGATTGAGCCTCAACCCTTCCCCTTAGTTTATCAACAATAATATTTTTCACCACATCCATTCCCACGCCCCTCCCGGAAATATCAGTAATTTTTTCAGCAGTAGAAAAACCAGGTTTAAAAATGAGATTGTTTATCTCTCCATCACTTAATTTTTCATTTTCCTTTATAAGCCCTTTTGAGATAGCCTTTTTAAGGATCTTATCCCTGTTTAGACCACGACCATCGTCAGCGATTTCAATAACGAAGTCGCCTCCCTTATGATATGCTCTTAAATATATGGTTCCATGGCCGGGCTTGTTTACCAGGCTCCTTTCCTCAAAGGATTCCAACCCGTGATCGATTGAGTTTCTTACCATATGAACCATGGGCTCATATATCTCTTCAACCATATTTCTATCTATTTCGGTGTCCTCCCCAGACATAAGAAGCTGGACCTCTTTGTTTGCCTTTTTTGATAAATCCCTTACAAGGCGAAGCATTTTTTGAAATGTATTTTTTATGGGGACCATCCTGAGTGACATAGCAGTCTTTTGTAACCCGGAAATAATTAGATTTAACTGATTGATTATTTGATCCAGCTCCCTATTAGTGCTTGCCTTAATGTTATCATGCTGCCTTAACATAGACTGAGCTATTGCGAGCTCTCCAACCATATCTACTATATTGTCAAGTTTACCGGTATCTACCTTAGTCTTAAAATCAACAAACTGTTTTGCCGACTTTTTTTGTTCCCTTAAAGCAAATAAGACATCCTTCGGCTCAGATTTATTTTGCTCAACTAAAATCTCGCCAATCTTTTTTTCTTGAACAGTTTTTTGGGCCTCAAGGGCATCAGATAAATCATCCTGAGAAATAGTACCTTTTTCTACTAATATTTCCCCCAGGTGCTTATTTTCTCCAAGCTCAGCCTGAGATAGGATATATTCTATTTTAGATATAATCTGACTCGTATCCATATCACCTTCTGAAGGCTGGCCTGAATTAAGGGAGGCCTGTATGTTTTCAATCATCCGCTTTAGTGCGTCTACGGTTTCTAGTACGATATCTACTATCTCTCCTACTATAGTAATTTGCCCATTTCTTGTTTTGTCTAAAAGGTTTTCAGCTGTATGGGATAATTTATTGATCTTGTTAAAATTTAGGAATCCTGAAACACCTTTAACAGTATGAAATGGCCTGAAAATATCATTAATAGCATCCAGGTCACCTGGGTCTTGTTCAAGATCAACAAGCTTGATTTCAATTTTATCCAGATTTTCTAGAGACTCAGCTACAAAATCGGCAATAATTTCCCTATCATCTTCGTCAAAAGTTGAGCGTGTTTCTTCACTGATTTCCTCCTTTTTTCCTTCCCCTGTTTTATTGCCGTCTTCATCTTCTAGATCCTCTATATCTATTTCTATCTCCTCATCCATATCGCTTTCTGTTGGTTCAGTCCCGGTGCCATATCCAAGCTCTGAGAGGATTGGTAAGATATTCTTTTGAGGCTGCCTTCCATTTATAATATCCCTGCATATTTCCTGAAGCTTAGTCACAGACTTTTCGACAGGCGATAAGTCGGTCTTTTCCCCTAATATTACCTTTTCAATATATCCCTTCATCGCCTTTATAAGGGGTGTGATCGACTGCTCTTGTAATTCCTCACTCAAGGCCTCCATTGATTCTATATATTGTAAAGCATTGCCAAGCCCTGGGATATCCTGTGCGTCAAGCATAACAATGTCAAGGGCAAGAGGTTCTATTTGTTTAATTAACTTTTCTAATAAATCATCCATGTTAGCATCCTTTAGAAATAATCATTACCAACTTATCTAAATATTTTTTATTTTAATAATCATTACCCACTATTTTATAAAAAGAACTGCCAAACTATAATTGTATACATTTATTTGGAAGTTACCTCTATGTAGTTTAATATAGCAACAGTGGTTTAAGATTTAAATTTGTTAATAGATTTTTACTCAGCCGAATTTTTACTATTTCTTATATCTTCCCTCTGTTTTTGAAATACGCAGGATATAATCCTTTCCTTAGCATTTGTATCGAGGTCTAAAAATTTTGTGCCGATCTTGTAAAGACCTTGTTTATCTTTACCAACTGGTTTTATATGCAGAATCTCAGCGAATGCATCAATATAAACGAGAGGAAGCCTGGCAAGGATAAATTTGGCATGGATTATGTCGCCGCATTCAACTAATTCATCGGTAATAATACTCATACCTGAACCACTAATATCCGAGCAAACGCCATTTTTTGGTAGTCCCTCATTGTCCTTGCCTTTTGATACTATTGAAAGTATCTCGTCCAGTTTTTCATCAATGTTCAAGAGAAAATCTATTAAGAAAGCGCTTGCATTACCTTCATTGGATATGGATTCGCCAAGGCTTACTTTTTCTGTGGGAGATGATTGATGCATGACATTTTTTAATGCCATGTATTCCTCCCTTTTTATAACCTTGAATTTGATCTTAAAAGAAAGATTTGCCCTCACGTACGAGCGCTTTTTATGAAAGACATTTTTCCCCATAAAAATCCCCTTAAAGCATTTACAACAGTAATATTCGTTTTACTCAGGAATATAATGTAAAGAATATTGGTTTTTTTATTAGTCCAAAAATTAGGGTGCTAAGGCAAGATATATGCAACTATCATACCATTTGATGCTTCAGCGCTTAACTATTCAAGTGCGAGATCGCATTTATGGCTGATCTTGTTTGGATTAATAAAATTGGTAATTTCCTGAAAGGAAGTTCTTGAAAAGCTCGCTATTTTCACAATAACCTGTATCCATGTCAAATAGTTGACATATACTTTGACAGATTTTTAGATATAGCAGCCAATCTTTCATAATTCAAAGTAACGATTGCAGCATTATTCTAATGTTTATGAATCACCGTAGCGGTTAAAGCCAAATATTTTTGTGTAACCGGCGATTTATACATACACAAAAAAATTTATAGTAGTAACTATGGCATATATTTTGCTTTATATCGAAAAAAGGAGGTAACACAAAAATGAAAGAATTATCCAAAACAATTGATCAGGCAGTAAAGACAATGGCAGACAAGGAAGGTAAATACCTTACGTTCACCCTTGGAGAAGAAGAATACGGAATCGGTATCCTTAAAATAAGAGAGATTATTGGCATTATGCCTATCACCTCTGTTCCCAGGACGCCGGAGTTTGTTAAGGGCGTAATTAATCTGAGGGGAAAGGTTATCCCTATAATAGATCTGAGACTTAAGTTTGGGATGGAATCTATAGAATATACGGATAGGACCTGCATTATAGTAGTTGAAATAAGCGGTGGGGAAAGCACTATCCAAATAGGTATTATAGTTGATACAGTTTCTGAGGTATTGAATATAAAGTCAGAGGATATTGAGGAAACGCCGACATTTGGGACTAGCCTTGACACAGATTATATTCTTGGCATGGCAAAGGTATCCGGAGCTGTTAAAATACTACTTGATATAGATAAGGTTTTAAGCAGTGATGAGATTAGTGCCATAGACAAGGCAGCTTAAAAGGTGAGGTAATTAAAATTGTAGGAAAACATAGAAATTAAATAACCATAAAATAACTATGCTTAAAACTATTAACCTTTAGTTATGTTCAGATAGTAGATTTTTACTATACGATATACGAAGAAAATCTTTTCGAAACAACACCTGAAATCTGTAATTGCTCTCATAGTATGTTTCGTTAGCTTATTAGGAGTGTTACAATGAAAATAACAACCAAGATCATGTTGCTTATAACCGTATCCATGTTTTTTACGGCAGTGGTCATATTTCTTTTTTCCTGGCTGCAGCTTAACAAGGCAGGGAAGATGGCTATAGCAGAGATAGAATCACTTGGGGTGGAGGAGATAAAGAGAATAAAGTCGGATGCAAAAAGGCAGGAAGAAGCCTACAGGGTGGATCTCCTTGAACAAAAGAAAGAATACCTAAAATCACAGGTTCAAACAGCCATGAGTGCATTAGGCAAGTACATTAAGGATGCCGCTGCCTTAAATCAGGAGGGTTTGACCAAAACCGCCCAGGAAGAAATTAAAAAGGCAATGCTCGAGGAGCAAAAGGCACATGTAATCGACCTGATTAAAAATCTGCGATATGGCCCTGCAAGTGAAGATTACTTTTGGATCAATGACATGCATCCAAAAATGATTGTCCATCCATATAAGCCGGAGCTTGACGGCCAAGATTTATCTGAAAACAAGGATCCTAATGGCAAAAGGCTATTTGTAGAATTTGTGAATGTTTGTAAGGATAAAGGTGAGGGTTTTGTAGATTATGATTGGCCAAAATATGGCGCGGACAAACCCCAGCCCAAGCTTTCGTACGTAAAGCTTTTTAAAGAGTGGGATTGGATTATAGGCACAGGTTTATATATAGATGATATAGATGCAAAGGTCGAGCAAAGAAGCATAGCCTTGGAGAAGGAGGTACAGAAGATTCAGTCTGCGACAAAAGAAAAAATTGCGTCGACAAGGTCAGAGACCGTGAGAAACATAAATCAAACCCTTTTATTTATTACCTTTATTACAATCATCTTGGTACTGATTGTAATGGTTCTATCCTATTTTTTCATGAAAAGGAGCATTATCAAACCCCTGCATCGTATAATTTTCAACATGAAAGAAGGTGCGGAGCAGGTCGCCTCTGCATCAACGCAGTTGTCCTCTGCAAGCCAGTCCCTGGCAGGAGGCGCAAGTGAGCAGGCTGCATCTATCGAAGAAACATCGTCCTCCTTAGAAGAGATGTCATCTATGACAAAACAGAACGCAGATAATGCGGTCCAGGCAGACAATTTTATGAAAAATGCAAATCAGATTATTGCAAAGGCAAATGAATCCATGAATGGTCTTATCAACTCTATGAAAGAGATCTCAAAGTCCAGTGAGGACACGCAAAAGATCATAAAGACCATAGATGAAATTGCATTCCAGACCAACCTCCTTGCCCTGAATGCAGCGGTTGAGGCCGCAAGGGCCGGCGAGGCAGGAGCAGGTTTTGCCGTTGTGGCAGACGAGGTAAGAAGCCTTGCTATAAGGGCTGCGGAAGCGGCAAAAAATACTGCAGACCTGATTGAAGACACAGTCCATAAGATAAACCAGGGATCGAACATTGCTTCCAGCACAAATGAGGCCTTTGGCGAGGTAGCAGAAAATTCCTCTAAGGTTGGTGAGCTAATAGGAGAGATTGCAGCTGCCTCTAACGAACAATCCCAGGGGATAGAGCAGGTAAATGTTGCGGTTGGTCAGATGGACAAAGTTACACAGCAAAATGCCGCTGACGCGGAAGAGTCTGCATCAGCCGGCGAGGAGATGAATGCTCAGGCGGAGCAGATGAAGGCAATTGTGAATGAGCTTGTGGCATTAGTTGGCGGGGAAAATAAGGTAGTCAGCCGGAATAAAGCTTCAGCCATGGTGGAAAGCAGGCGTTCATCCCAAGAGGATCTGCATGCAGTGAAGACGGAGCCTCCAGTGCATGCCGCTGAAGGAGAAAAAAAGATGGTTAAAGCTCCAACAAAGAGCTCAAAAGATCTTAAGCCGCATAAGGAAAAAAGGCAGAGCCCAGAGGATGTTATCCCTATGAATGATGACGATTTCAAAGATTTTTGATAGTAGATCAAATACGAGCTTTTCATCATTCACCCTAAAAGCGTTCACACATCTGCCATTGTATTTTCCTTCGTTTTGACAGCAGGGCACCTCAAAAAAGAATGAACCTCCCCGCGGCTTGCCGCGGGGAATTAGACCCTAAAAGAGATTAAGGCCGTACTTTATGAAATTAACTCTTTGATTATCATTGGTGAGGAAAGGTTGATTTCTATAGTAGAGCAAAGAGACATGAATTACATAAAATCCTGAGTATGTTGTGGTTGGCGAGAGGATATTTATCGAAGGAGAGCACGGGTAGATGCAAAACGTTTTTTAACGAAAAAGCCTGTTGTGAGACCACATCTTTTCTAATAATAAATCAATTTTCTTATCAGATAAAATTTCCTCTACCCTTGTAAAATACTCACCTATAGGACGTTGAAGGCTACGTTGTTTTCCCAGGAGGGCCATTCGTTCAAATAGATTAATATAGCCTTTGGCTAATGCATACTTACAAAATTTATCTTTAAATTTTCCCTCCATGGCTCTAGATTGCAGTATAATCTTAATATCAATGGATGATAATATCCCCCACGAAACTGCAATCTGCCCTACAGGAGGACGCTGCCTTTTTTGCCAGGCTATTGAATTCACGAGCATTCTCCAAGAAATAAGGCCGGAGTAATATAAAAACTGTGCTGTTAAAA
This sequence comes from Deltaproteobacteria bacterium, assembly GCA_018400255.1. Lineage (GTDB taxonomy): Bacteria > Desulfobacterota > DSM-4660 > Desulfatiglandales > B25-G16 > M55B121. The sequence goes on along the minus strand of JAGYMO010000214.1, from coordinate 744 downwards.
GTTTCCGTCTTGGCATAGACCCGGTATAATAATGATCTGAGAAGACATCTGTGTTGCTATAGTATTGAGGGCCGCTGTCTTGGGCGTTGCTTTTTTCATTAAGGATAATTTTATTTTTATTTTCAATGATAGATATGAGTTGCTCATAAGCCGTTGCTGCCTTTATAAACTCCTGGTTCATGATATATTTATCCCTCCCCACTATTTTTGAGCGGTCGGGATGGGTTTCAAAAACCTTCTTTCTGTAAGCTGCCTTAAGCTTTGATGGTTGAATCTCTCTTAAAGCCTCATAAGATAAATCAGCGCAATTACCAAAAAGTACATTGTAATAATCTAAGAGACTTTCCTTTGGTATAAATTTTGACACATTGCATTCCTTTTGGAGTTATTTACGTTATGAGGATACCAAAGATTTAAATATACAAACGAATGATACTCAATATATTGTGTATTTGTCAAGGGAAAATTATTACATGTAGGGGCTCAATACAATACTATCTAAGAAATATGAATCAAGTAAACCAGTAATTTTTATTCTAAGGCTGAAATGTAATTTTTGTAAAAAAGTATACTTATATGTTTTGTGAATTTTAGAAGGTATAGGAGAAAATTTGGCAACGATTAATGTGCGAGCATAATCAACCTTTATCATGTAATACGTAAATTAGAAGAGAGGGCAAGGTTTTTTTTAAAGTAAGCGTTCACAGGTTAAAAGGTTTCCCGCTGAAAGCGGGATTCAGGGTT
>JAGYMO010000213.1 GCA_018400255.1 Deltaproteobacteria bacterium | reverse complement strand
CTGTCTTTAGCTATTGAACCTTTGAACCTTTATCCGCCGTTTTTGTGGCGGCCAGAACGCTGAACCCGTGAACGGTTACAAAACATTTTACCAGCGCGTATTTAGTATTTGTTTTGCCCTTGATCTAGCCCATTGATTAGCCTCTATGGCTTTGTCTATACTATCTATGGTGAAAATCTCATGATTTTCCATTGTTCTTTCAATAAGTTCGGGGATTTCTACAAAACCAATCTTCCTCTGAAGAAATGCGTTTACAGCTATTTCATTGGCCCCGTTTAAAACAGGCATCATGCTTCCACCTGCTTTATCTGCGTTAAGGGCTAAACCAAGGCATCTAAATTTTTCTATATCAGGTTTTTCAAAACTTAAGCTCCCAACATCCAGAAAATTTAGTGGCTTTGTGTTTCCTTCGAGATGTCTGGGATAAGAAAGGGCATAGGCTATCGGTATCCGCATATCTGTATCGGATAATTGAGCCATAATTGATCCATCCATATATTCTACCATAGAATGTATGATGCTTTGGGGGTGAATGATTATTTCTATTTGATTCATTTGTAAGTTAAAAAGCCATCTTGCCTCTATTGCCTCTAATCCTTTATTCATTAATGTGGCTGAGTCAATAGTTATTTTCATTCCCATATTCCAGTTAGGGTGTTTTAAGGCCTCCTCAGGCTTAACCTTGGCTAATCTATCAACGGGGAAATTTCTAAATGGTCCGCCTGAACCAGTTAATATAATCTTTCTAATATCCTCCCTGCTATGACCCTGTATAGACTGTTGAATTGCGCTATGCTCACTGTCAATAGGAAAAATTTTTACTCCCCGTTTTTTTGATTCACTCATTAGAAGAGACCCAGCGATCACCAACGATTCTTTATTGGCCAGGGCAATATCTTTAGATGCAGTTACTGCAGAGTATATTGGCAGTAGCCCAGAGAAGCCTGACATTGCCCCTATAACCAAATCTATTTCAGGCAGGGTAGCTATCTCAGAATATCCTTCATTACCCCAAACTATCTTTGTATTTGTAAAATTGCCGAGTTTCTTTTTAAGCTCTTCAGCAAGTTTAAAATTAATAACTGCAGCATATTTTGGCTTAAACTCTTTTATCTGACTTAGAAGAAGATCTATATTTACGCCTGCGCCGAGGGATGTGACATTATACAGCCCGGGTTTCCCCTTGATAACATCAAGGGCATTAACTCCTATATAACCGGTAGAACCAAGAAGGCAAATATTTTTCAAGATAAAAATGTTCCTTATCTAAATACTTAAATACAGGTATAAAAAAGGTATTGCAAAAAGGAGGCTGTCAACTCTATCAAGCATTCCACCATGCCCAGGCAAAATAGTCCCGCTGTCCTTGACCTTTGATATCCTTTTCAGCATAGATTCTGCTAAGTCACCCAGTTGGCAGCTTATTGCCATTGCAAAAGCTAATAACATAATAGAGAGAATAGATAAAGAGGGAAAGAAAAGCTTTGAAAAAAAACAACCAAAGACTATCGCTGCAATTAAACCTGCTATAGCACCCTCTATGGTTTTCCCAGGACTTATGTCAGAAAGTTTATGCCTTCCGAAAAATTTTCCGAAATAAAAGGAGGCTGTATCTCCTCCAAAAGCAACAGTAAGCAAAAAAAGGACCCAAAATTTGCCGTCGTTAAACATAAAGATAATAACGAGTAACAAAAAGGGCAGATTGATATAAATAGGCCCTAAAAGTATTTGGCCTATATCGCCTATTGTTCCGGTATTTTTTTTATAATCAAATAAAAAGGATATAAATATAAAAATAAAAAAGAAGGGGATAATCGCAACATAAGAAAAGCCCTTATGCAATACTGCATAAAATAATATGACTGTTACAAAATATATCAGTAATGTAAGCTGCCTGGATGCCTTGGGCACTATAAACGAATAATACTCGTTTAAACATATAAGTGCGACAGACATAGCCAAAAGAGAAAAAACCCAGGGTGGAGCAAAAACAATGATAATTAAAACTAAAGGGATAAGGATAAGAGCTGTTGCCAGCCTTTTCAAGTGGGGTGTCATTGTTTCCTCATCCTGAGGTAGAGCCGAAGCGTCTTTCTCGTTTTTGATAATCAAGAAGGGCTTCAAGGTATCTCTCTTTACTAAAATCTGGCCACAAGGCAGGAGTAATATAAAGTTCAGTGTAGGCTATTTGCCACAAAAGAAAGTTGCTAATCCTAAACTCCCCACTTGTTCTGATAAGTAAATCAGGGTCCGGGGCGTCTGCAGTAAAAAGATATTCAGGGAAACGTTCCTCTGTAATCTGTTTTATGTTTAACAAGCCTTTTTCAACATCTTTAAGCATGTTTTTTATTGCCCAAATAATTTCTTGCCGCCCGCCATAGCTTAAGGCTAACGTTAGGGTCATCTCTTTATTATGCGCTGTTTTTTCAATTGAATGCCAAAGGGTTGTTTGAACATCAATTGGAAGCTTATCAATCTGTCCAATGCATGATAGTCTGATGTCATTTTCGAGCATTTCTTTTAGCTCAGATTTAAGGTAACGCTTTAAAAGATCCATCAATGCCCTTATTTCATATTTGGATCTTTTCCAGTTTTCTTCGCTAAAAGCATAAAGGGTAAGCCACCTAATACCCAGCTCCCTTGATGCCTTTACAACCTCCCTTACTGACTTTACTCCATTTTGATGGCCTATAATTCTGGTAAGGCCTTTTTTCTTTGCCCATCGTCCATTGCCGTCCATTATTATTGCCACATGTCGTGGTAATTTTTCGGGGTTTAATTGCTCCATTTGGGGACCTTAAAGTGAGAAAGTGGGTGGAGTAGGTAAAAACTTTTTTATTTGATTAAGGTTAAAATTCGAGTATTTCCTTTTCTTTTTCCATTTTCATTTTGTCAATCTTTTCTATAAATTCATCTGTTAATTTTTGTACATTATCCTGTTGCTTATGCATCTCATCCTCTGAAATTTCACTTTCGTTTTTTAACCTTTTGAAAGTATCATTTGCATCCCTTCTATTGTTTCTTATCCCTATCTTGCTTTCCTCAGCCATTTTTTTTGCCGTCTTCGCAAGGTCTGTCCTCCTTTCTTCTGTTAGCGGGGGTATTGAAATCCTTATAATTTTTCCGTCATTCATTGGCGTGAGTCCAAGCCCTGATTTAAGTATGCTTTTTTCAATATCACCAATCACGGACTGATCCCATGGCTGTATAGTCAAAAGTCTGCCCTCAGGGCTGCTTATTGAGGCGATTTGATTTAATGGCATTTGGGTTCCGTAACACTCAACCTTTAGGCCATCAAATATTGCAGTGCTTGCCCGTCCTGTCCTCATTTTTTTAAATTCTTTTTCAAGGGCATCAAGAGTTTTTTGATTTTTTTCACTCATTTCTGATAGTGTTTTATCAATCATCATCTTCTCCTGTTATAATTGTTCCGACCTTATGGCCTGAGATTATCTTTTCAATATTTCCAGGTTTGCCTATATTGAAAACGATAATGGGAATATGGTGCTCCATGGCCATAGATACAGCTGTCATATCAATAATGTTTAGTTTATCTCTTAAGACCGTATTATAGGTTACGCTTTTGAATCGTTTGACGCCAGGGTTTTTGAGCGGATCTCTTTCGTATACGCCATCTACATGCGTAGCCTTGAGGATGACCTGTGCATTTATTTCCACCGCCCTTAATGTAGCAGCAGTATCCGTGGTAAAATACGGATTTCCAGTTCCTCCAGAAAAGATTACGATTCCACCATTGTCTAAATATTCCAATGCCTTTTCTCTTCTGTATTCTTCCGCCACTTGATTTATGTCGAAGGCATTCATTACGCAAGCTAATGAGCCAGTCGAATTTAGAGACTGACTTAAGGCGAGGGCATTTATAACAGTTGCTAACATTCCCATTCTGTCAGCAGTTACTCTTTCTATGTTATATTCGGCTGATGTCACGCCCCTAAAAATATTTCCTCCGCCAATCACCACTCCTATCTGTACGCCAAGTAAATGGACAGAATGAATTTCATCAGATATACTCTTAAGGGTGCCGGGGTTTATGCCACTTCCTTTTTCACCTAAAAGGGCTTCGCCGCTCAGTTTTATCAGAATCCTTTTAAAATTAGTCGGCACAGTTAATTTTTGCATACATGTATTCCAATATGGTTTTCAAAAAAATATAACAAAAACGTTATATCCAGAATTAAAAATTAATAGCGGAAAGGCTGATATAAATAAATATACATTGGTATTATGCCTAGAAAGTCTAATTTTACCCTTTGATTCTTAATGGCTCGTTAAAAATCAAAGGGTTGTTAAACTAAGTTTTCTTCAAAGGGGGCCTCTTAAAATTCAAGGGAGATTTAATTTTAAACGAAACAAATTAATTGGTAACTATAATCTATAATGATATTTATGTCCAAATTTGTTTCGGTTTAATTCTCAGGTAAGCATTTAAATAAGCAGTTGTTTAACCAAAAATTTTTATTTTTTCTCTGCGTCTTCACCTAATTGGTATCGTGCAAATCTTCGTATTTGGATATTTTCACCAGTTTTGGCCTTAAGTTCATCAAGGAGGTTGTTTATTGTTTTATCAGGGTCTTTAATGTAGGCCTGTTCAAGCAGGCAAACCTCTGAGTAAAATTTTTTTAATTTTCCATCAATAATTTTTTCTACCACCTTTTCTGGTTTACCCGATTCTAAGGCCTGTGCCTTGTAAATCTCTTTTTCTCTCTCCAGGGTTTCAACAGGGATGGCTTCAGGTGATATAGCTACAGGGTTTGCGGCTGCTATTTGCATGGACAAATCTTTTGCGAAATTTGTAAAATCCTCTGTTTTTGCTGTAAAATCTGTCTCGCAGTTTACCTCTACAAGAACTCCAATTTTGCCCCCCATATGTATGTAAGATTGAATTTGCCCCTCAGATGTAGCCCTGCCTTCCCTTTTCTGGGATTTGGCTATTCCTTTTTTCCTCAGTATATCAATTGCTTTGTTTATATCTCCATCAGCTTCCTGGAGTGCATTCTTGCAATCCATTATGCCTACGCCGGTTTTTTCTCTAAGTTCTTTCACCAACTGGCTTGATGTTTTCAATTTGCTCTCTCCTTTTTATATTTCAGTTTGTGAAGGCTCTGGGCCATCAGTTTTATCAGGTTGAGTCGTTTTGCCTCGCTTTGGTATTATGATAATGTCAGGACCTTGCTTCTCGTCTTCAACAGGTGGTTGAATTTTCTCTCCCGCTTTCTCCTCTACATCGGATTTGTTCTCCATCTCAAGCTCTTCTTCTGCCTTGAGCTTTTCTTCTCTCTCGTTGTGACCTTCTATGCATGCATCTGCAATAACGGATGTCAAGAGCCGTATAGACCTTATAGCATCATCGTTACCAGGAATAACGTAATCGATGTCCTCAGGGTCACCATTTGAGTCTACTATAGCCACAATAGGGATCCCTAATTTTTTTCCTTCCTTAATCGCAATATTTTCCTTTTTTGTATCAACAACAAAAAGGGCGGACGGGTTTTCATCCATATTTTTGATACCGCCTAAATTTCTGTCTAATTTGCTTAACTCTTTTTCCATGCCTATGACTTCTTTTTTTGTGTAACGCTCAAAGCTCCCGTCGCTTTTCATTGTCTCAAGTTCTTTAAGGCGTGAAACCCTTTTTTTGATGGTTTCAAAATTTGTCAGTGTACCACCCATCCATCTATTGTTTACATAAAACATCCCACAACGTTCTGCTTCTTCTGAGATTGTATCCTGTGCCTGTTTTTTCGTGCCCACAAATAGGATAGATCCACCCTCTGATACCGTCCTTACAATAAAATTATATGCCTTTTTTAATAACTTAGAGGTGTTTTGGAGATCTATAATGTATATCCCATTTCTTGCGCCGAATATATAAGGCTTCATTTTTGGGTTCCATTTTTTTGTTTGATGCCCAAAGTGCACCCCTGCCTCTAAAAGAAGCTTCATATTTACCTCAGTCATAAAAGCGATCCTCCGTTTAATCTTTATCTTTCGTTTATATGTAAAATCCTAATTGAAATTAAGATGTGCCTATTAAAATTTACCCATAAAGTTGTCAAATAATTATGTTGAAAAAAATTGAGAAATTCGTCTTATTGATATTGTTATTATAAGCTAACATTTTATCCGCTATTTTTATCATTGTATAAATCAAAAAGGAAAACACCTTCCTATTTAGCCTTTTTTTTTATTTCTATCAAGGAAAAAATAATTTACAAATATACAGATCTTCTGACTTTGATAAGTGAAGAGACTAACAACCAATGAGCGCTATTTTT
>JAGYMO010000212.1 GCA_018400255.1 Deltaproteobacteria bacterium | reverse complement strand
AAGGGGAAAGCTAACATTTATCCCCTTTAGATTATGTTCCGTTGCCCCTAAAACCTCAATCTTTGGTAATAATTTATATGGTCTAAGCCTGGATGTAATCTGCCTGGAAGGAATGGAAAGAGACAACCCGGTCGCAGATTCCCTCTTGTCCTTCAGATCCTTAATACTCCCAGACGCTACCAATTTTCCGCCCCGTTCACCAGCGCCAGGGCCAAGGTCAATAATATAGTCAGCCTCCCGTATCGTCTCCTCGTCATGCTCAACGACAATGATAGAGTTCCCTCTATCCTTTAAAATTTTTAGTGCGCCTAGCAGCATCCTGTTGTCCCTTGGGTGAAGGCCTATTGTTGGCTCGTCCAATATATAACATATGCCTGTGAGGTTAGAACCAAGCTGCGCTGCAAGCCTTATTCTTTGCATCTCACCTCCAGAAAGTGTATCAGCATCCCTGCTGAGTGCAAGGTAGGATATGCCCAAAAGCTTCATAAAATTCAGGCGGACAGACACTTCATCTAAAATCTGTCTTGAAATTAAAGATTCCTCACTGTTAAAATAAAAATTTTTTAAAATTTTTAATAATTCCTCGGCGGGATTTTGCACCAAGTCCCATATAGAGTGGCCATTTACTTTTACAGAGACTGCCTCAGGTTTCAGCCTGCTGCCTTTGCATTTAGGACAGAGAGAGAGGCCTTTTGTTTCACCACTTTCTATGTAACCTAAGCCTTGACATACGGGACAAGCGCCATGTTTACTGTTAAAAGAGAATAATTTAGGGTCAAGTTCTTTCGCGCCAATACCACATTTGGGACATCTCTTGTCCAATGAAAAGACGTCTTCCTGGCCCTCTCCATCTATAATTATAAATGTACCCCGTCCTTTATGAAGGGCATTTATTGCAAGCTGATCAAGGCCGTGATTTGAGATAATGCCAAGGAACAAATCAATAGTATGCTCATGATATCTACTAAGGGAAATATCCTGAGTGAGTTGTTTTATCTCTCCATCGATTCTGATGTGTTTGAAACCCTGCTTAATGAGCCTTCCAAAAAGACCCTTAAAGACACCCTTTCTGCCGGTTATAATAGGTGAAACTATTACCCCATCTTTATGGGCATATTTTTTTCTGATTTTTTCAATAATTTCCTCCTCAGACTGAGAAGACATCTCCAGACCGCATATTGGGCAATATTGCACACCGAGTTTACTGTATAAAAGCCTCAAGAAATGGTAAACCTCCGTAAGGGTGGCTACCGTACTCCTTTTACCTCCGTGACGCACCCTTTGCTGGATCGCCACAGTAGGTGGAAGTCCTGATGCAAAATCAATCTTTGGTCTTTCCAGAACTTTAATATATTGCCGCGCATAAGGCGTCAGGCTCTCTAAATACCTCCGCTGGCCTTCCGCGAAAATTATATCAAAAGCCAGAGTGGACTTCCCGGAACCTGATACACCGGTAAGAACAACCAATTTTTGCCTCGGTATAGAAAGACTGAGATTCTTTAGGTTATGCTCTCTTGCACCCTTGATAGAAATATTCCCCTCCATATTTTTGTCATCGTTGAACACAATTTTATCAATCTCAACACCCTTTTTAGTTCGCAGTTCATTCTCCATGCACCTTTTAAGAAAATTTCCCGTATAAGATTTACGATGGCTTGCAACTTTCTCCGGGGGACCGGCTACAACCACCTCGCCTCCTGCTTCGCCTCCCTCTGGGCCAAGGTCAATTATCCAATCAGCATTCTTTACAACATCCATATTATGCTCTATTACCAGGACTGTATTGCCCTGGTTCACAATCGTTTGGATTAATGAAATGAGCCTTTCTATGTCTTTAAAATGAAGTCCGGTCGTGGGTTCATCAAGTATTAAAAGCCTGTTCCCGGTGTCAGATGATTTGAGATAGCGTGCAAGTTTAAGCCTCTGGGCTTCGCCTCCTGATAGGGTATTTATTGGCTGTCCAAGTTTAATATAGGCTAGCCCCACATCGGTTAAAGGTTTAAGAAGGGAAACTATCTTAGGCTGGTCATAAAAAAAAGCACAGGCCTCCTCAACAGTCATAGATAAAATTTCGTGAATATTTCTATCCCTGTAATTTACCTCAAGTACCTCCTGCTTAAATCGCCTTCCTTTGCATTCCGGACAGGTTATAAAAACATCGGAAAGAAACTGCATTTCAACCTTTTCACTTCCCTGACCTTTGCAATTTTCGCATCTTCCCCCAGCAACATTAAATGAGAAATGGCTTGGCGTAAATCCCTTTTCTACAGCCATGTCCGTGCTTGCAAGAAGGTCTCGTATTGCATCCATTGCATGTATGTAAGTAATTGAATTACCACGTGGTGTCCTGCCTATGGGGCTCTGATCCACCATCTCAACTGCCGATATATGTTCGACTCCCTGTATTGAACCGCAGTTTACATGTCGCCCTCCCCTATCACAGTTTTCATTTTTAACGCCTTTATAAATGATGTCCTCGGCAAGCGTTGATTTTCCTGAACCTGAAACACCTGTCAGGCAGACAAAAAGACCTAATGGCACAGTAATATCTATATTCTTAAGATTATGTTTAGCAGCACCTTGAATTATCAACCACTTCCCCTTTGATGGTGTTTTACGATTAAGATTCGTTGGTATTTGTCTTTGCCCTCTTATATACTGACCTGTAATCGAATCATCAACTGAGGCCGTGGGACCAAAATACATAATTTCTCCACCCTTTTCTCCAGCTCCCGGCCCTAAATCAAGCATAAAATCGCTTTCTGAAATAATTTCGGCGTCATGTTCAACTATAATAACGGTGTTTTCCAGATCTTTAAGTCTCTTAATAATTCCGATCAATCTATTGTTATCCCTGGGGTGTAAGCCAATACTCGGCTCATCAAGGATGTAGAGGGTATTTACCAGAGATGAGCCAAGGGCGGATGTAAGGGCAACCCTCTGAAGTTCACCTTTAGAGAGGGTTCTAGACTGACGTTCCAGGGTGAGATATCCAATCCCAACCTCTATAAGATAGGAGAGTCTAACGTTAATCTCATTAAGTACTAACGCACTGGCCTTATCTGAACGAGGTATGGAAAGGTGGTTAAAAAAATCGCTCGCGCCTTTAATGCTTAACGCGTAAACCTCACCTATGTTTAAGCCTCCGATATAGTAAAGAAGGCTCTCTTTCTTAAACCGAGTCCCATGACACTCTGGGCATATTTTATATTCCCTGTATCGAGAGAGAAAAACCCTCACATGCATCTTATACTTCTTTGACTCCAACCATTTAAAAAATCCTTTTACACCATAAAACTCTTCATTCCCCTCGATAATTACTTGTTTTTCATATTCTGTTAGATCCTTAAATGGGATATCTGAAGGGATATGGTATTTTTGGCAGAAATCCAGGAGATCTTCTAATTCCATTCGCTTGTTTTTTACATTACCCCACGGTTTTATAGCGCCTTCCCTGAGAGATAATGATTCATCAGGAATGATAAGCCCAAGATCTATGTCTATAACCTTGCCAAAACCATTACATCTTTCACATGCCCCTGCAGGGCTGTTGAAGGAAAAAAGGCCCGGCACCGGCTTTTTATACGTGATGTTACATACACGGCATTCAAGGTTATTGCTAAATGATAAATGCTTGTCAGGCTTTATCCATATATCAAGACGCCCTTTACCAAAATGAAATGCCTGCTCCAGGGAATCAAAAACTCGGTTTTTATCAGAATATTTTAATTTCAGGCGATCAACTAAAATATTTAATTTCCCATTGCCTTGTATACCCTGCTCTATACATTTTATTTGTCCATCTTGAAAAACCCTGTTGAATCCAATTCGTAGCAACTCTGTCTTTACCTTTTCACATCCTTCAGATCTAAAAAACCATGGGATGGTAACAACAATTTCAGTTCCCTGCGGAAAAACTTTAAGGGCCGCCCAGACATCTTCTGACGTTTCACTGACTACGGGCCTGCCGCATTTTCTGCAGTGCAATTCGCCCAGACGTTCATAAAGCAATTTTACATAGTCCGTGATCCCGGTCATTGTGCCTACAGTCGATCTTGAAGTGCTTACCCTGCTCGTATTACCAATGGCAATAGCCGTTGGTATATCCTCGATACTATCAACCATGGGCTTATCCATTCTGTCCATAAATTGCCTTGCGTATGTTGAAAAGGTTTCGATGTAGCGCCTTTGCCCTTCTGCATAAAGTGTATCAAATGCCAGAGAGGATTTTCCTGAACCACTTACACCTGTAATAGCCGTAATAGTGTTAAGGGGTATAGCAACACTGATATTCTTTAGGTTGTTTTGGCAAGCCCCTTTAATCTTAATAGTATTTTTTTCCATAGTAATAATTGATCGGAATCCTTATAATTTTGACACCAATGTAAAAGTATTTCGTAAGCGTTCACAGGTTAAAAGGTTTCCCGCTGAAAGCGGGATTCAGG
>JAGYMO010000211.1 GCA_018400255.1 Deltaproteobacteria bacterium | reverse complement strand
AACCTGGGAAGCCGATTTTGATGATGCAGTATGCTCAGGCACGTGGCAGGCCTCACCAATTTCAGGCAATGATACAAGCCTAGACAACTCCAGATTCTATGGAGCTTACAATTATAGTGGCACAGATACTGAATCATGTCCAAATTCGGAACCATCTACAACTTCCGAAACAGGAATAGTTACCATTGGAAGTGACTATAGTAAAAGAGCAGGAGATGATTATATCTATATCCCTTCTTCTGAAAGCTCAGAAACCTTTTCCTTCACCCATAAAGATGGTTATTATATCAGCAGGACTGTCACCATATCAGGAGATATGATACATATCCAGGATACAGGGGAATGCAGCGGAGTACCGTCTCCCTGCTTTACAAATGATATGGTACTGAACTTTAACGATACCTATACCAGTGGCACCAGCGATATCAATGGATCTGATTTTGAGGGATGTCAGTGGACCGAAACAGGAAACTTTACTAGAGTTGATGGTACAGCCACGGGTCCAATAACTATGACAATCAGGCTTATTGGCGTTCCCGGAGGAACCACCTTAGGTGGTCTGGACATTACAATAGATTATGATGAGACAAAGGTTTCTTTTAATAGCGTTGGTGCAGGAACTCTGACACCAGGAGCTATAATAGTTCCTAATGACAATGGTGACACTGTCAGGGTTGGTCTGATTACGGATGGTTTTTATGGTGCTTCGAGCGGCTCTGTTGCTGTGCTTACCTTTGATATTATCGAACCTAACATACCTACGATAGAGGATTTCACCGTTACTATGGCTTCAGCTTGTGATTTAATGGGTTTTGATGCAGGCATAGACAGTTCAAATATAAGCATAGCTATATCGGATAATTAATACCTAAAAAAGGAGCGTGTAAAAATTGCCGGATTTTTATTAAAGGGCTCTAACATCTTAAAAGATATAGTGTAAAAATACTTACTTGCTTAGTAATGCAGCAAAGAAAGGAGAAAGCGAGATGATTAAACCAATAAAAAAAGGTAAGTTTCTTGTTATTATATCTCTTCTTATGTTTACTATTGCAGCCTGTGGCCCTGTACATAATTCCATTCGACCAACTACAGAAACTATGAATAAGATACAATCATTAGCTCTCATTGTTCCGCCAGCACCGAATTTCACAGTGATATATGAACGCGCGAAAGCCACTAATGCGCCAGCCGTTTTTTTTGGCTTTATTGGTGCTGCAATTGCGTCTGGGCATAATGAAAGCCTTGACAATAAGAAAGCTGAACTTCTTTCCCCTTACCTTGATACATTTTCGTGTCGGTCAATTTTTCTTGAATCGTTGCAAAAGACTTTAAACTGGACGGATCGTTTTACAGAAATAAAGGTATTAGATAAGGAGTTTGAATCAAAAGATGTCCTTCAAGATGCACTTGTTACACTTTATATCCCAAATTGGGGTATCCGATTAGTAAATCGGGAAAAAAATGAAATGACAGCATTTGTGGAATTAGAAATCAAGATGATAAGAATAGAGGACGGTGAAGTACTGTGGGATGACCGTGAGCTGGTGATGGGTCAAAGAGGATGCCCTTTTAGATCATATCAAAAAAATAAAGAGCTTCTGCGGAATGATCTTAATAAAACATGTAAGGACGCAGGTTCAAGGATAGCGAATATGCTTATTTATCAGTAAGGAGACTATAAAATGAATCGTATATTTATGGTTTTTACTTTAAGTTTAACCGTGTTTTTTATAAGTTGTGCCTATACTCAATCTGATCTTGATGTTGTATATAATTTGGAAAATGTTAAGAGGGGGCCTCTATCATCGTTACAGCCATTAAATATAGAGATTGCAGAGTTTGTCGATAAGCGTCCAGAAAGAGACAATATTGGTTACAAAAGAGATGGATTTGGAAACAAGGGAGGTAAAATTGTTACAAACGAGCCGGTACCTCAAATCGTCCGCGAGGCATTGATAACAGAGTTTAAGAAGAATGGCCACCACGTTGTCAGTGGTGACAAAAGAGATGTTTATGTATCAGGAAGGATAAATACCTTCTTTTTTGATATGCAAACGGGATGGACTATTGAATTTATGGGAATGGTGAATGTTGATCTAAAAGTCACAAAGAGCAAAACAGGCGAGGTGCTATTGACCAGAACATATCAAGGCAATTACAGTGAAAAGTGCTTGGGCGGATTGGAAGGAACTTGGGAACGTGTCATGAGTATAGCACTTGAAAGAATGGTACGGCAAGCAAGTACTGATACTGAATTAATTGAAGCGCTTCGTAAGATAACAAACAAGGAGAGACATTTTTAAATGCTGCTGATGGGATGAAGAAGCTGCCGATAGGATAGCAGGATGTAGCTCAGCGTCTGGAAAACAAACGTGGCGAATAAAAATGATCATATAGAGTCATTGAAGTCATACAATACTTAAAAATACAATTATAACATGCATGAAGATATAGAAATTTTTTTATCAGCTTTTACTTTATAGGATTTTAATATACCCTATTTAGTCTCAACTACCCTGATTCTTATTCTTAAATTAAATGCCTTGTAGGCTTGCACAAACGGATCCGCTGATACCAAGAGAGCCATTTAAGGAGGTAAGAGATAGCTGTTTAACATTAGTGAAAGAGGGGGATAACCATGAAAAGGTCATTTGCATTATTTATCCTTGGCTTATTTTTAGTATTTAGTTTTATTGGAACAGTATTTTCACAAAACATGCCAGATATTGAGACTGAGAAATTAATTAACGAAGAAAGGGCCTCGCAAAAACAGAACCTGGAACATAGAGGCGTGTCAGAGCCTGACTCTTTCTATCAAGGCTTATTAGAGAGCATGATAACTGAATTAAGAAGAGGTGGAAGGGACATAGGCAGCTTTGATGATCCTTGGATGTCAAAAAACCCTGGTGATTTAAAGCCATTGATGGGAACAAAATGGGAGTTTACATATACTATATTGAGTGAATGGATCGATACAATTACATTTGGGGAAACTACAATAACAGATGACGATGGTAATATTATATTACTCTGCAATAATGAGTACGGTACACTTGGCGGTGCTGCATATACAGAAATGCCAGGCTTAGGCCGTGGATATCTTGCACTAATTCCTGGGGCTATAATTGATGAAAATTATTTTTTCCAAATATCTGGCAATAATGCAAGTGGATTTTATATGTCCAAATCTCACTCTACTGGAGAATATTCTGATCTATATCCATTGACAGGGGTAAAGATTAGCGGATCCAAGGAACAAACCTCAGTCGAAGATTACCCTGACGGGGATGTGGCACCCCTTGGTAATCCAGACGGTATTGTTAATATAGGCGATGCAGTTCTTTGCCTTAGATTTGCTCTCGGGCTTGAACCGGGGCACCCAACAGCAGTTGAGCTTATTCACGGTGATGTTGCTCCTCTTGGTCAAGATGGTTTTCCAAGCCCAGATGGAAAGATAGATGTGGCTGATGCCCTCGTGATATTGAGGAAGGCGCTTGGGCTGGTAGATTGGACAAAGCCCTTACTCAATGAATGGGAGGCCTCAACTGATTTTGGTGATTTGAACTTTACCGTAAATTCTGAT
>JAGYMO010000210.1 GCA_018400255.1 Deltaproteobacteria bacterium | reverse complement strand
AGTGACTGGTTCACCCATTGAGCTGCTTAACAGTGAAAAATCTTATACGGCTAAATACCTCAAAAGATATGTAAACTATAATGGCAAATCTGCTTAGGTTAGTGGCAATAAAATGCTTATGTTGTATAAAGTATTTACCATTAAGCGATTGGTAATTTTTTATAAAACACGAGAAAAAGATAAAAGCAATGGCTGAGGGGGTTAATCAGTGAGCGAAGATAAAAAAGATCTATCGCGGCCTTGTGCATTAGAAGAGAACATTTAAAAGGTCTGCAACAGATGATATGCCAACAAGTTCTAAATCTACCTTACCTTTTAAGGTCTTGATACTTTTTTTTGAAAGAACACATCGAGAAAATCCAAGTTTTTTTGCCTCCTTTAGCCGGAGTTCCGTTTGACCTACCCCCCTTATTTCGCCTGAAAGCCCTGCTTCTCCGAAGGTTACAGTGTCCGGAGGTATTGGCTTATTAAGAAAACTTGAGGCAACTGTTGAAATAATACCGAGGTCTATAGCAGGCTCGATAATCTTAATGCCACCCGCCACATTTATGAATATGTCATTGTTAGAAAGATTTATGCCCCCTCTCCTTGATAAAACCGCCACTAGCAGACTAACTCTGTTAGGATCAACACCTATGGAAGTTCTGCGTGGCATGGCAAGAGAGCTCGAACAAACAAGGGCCTGCATTTCTACTAAAATGGGTCTTGATCCCTCTATGCAGGATATTACAACAGATCCGCTAACATCATTAGATCTCCCCTCAAGAAAAACTTTCGAGGGGTTTACCACCTCTTCAAGACCATTATCCTTCATCTCGAAGACACCTATTTCATTGGTGGGCCCATATCTATTCTTTACAGATCTAATTATTCTATAGGCATGGGAGCCATCTCCCTCAAAATAAAGAACGGTGTCTACCAGGTGTTCTAAGACTTTCGGGCCTGCAATGGCGCCATCTTTTGTAACATGGCCTATCAAAAACACAGCCCTTTCAGAAGATTTTGCCATGTTCATCATTTTGCTGGCAACTTCCCTTACCTGCCCTATGGAACCAGGTGAAGAGGTCAGCAACTCTGTAAACATTGTCTGGATTGAATCAATTATAATAATCTTAGGATCAAGTTCTTTGATCGCATCAATGAAATGCTCTAGGCAAGTTGCACCGAGTAAATAAATCTCGGATGGTTTTATTGACAATCTTTGTGACCTCATCTTTATTTGCTGGATCGATTCTTCGCCAGAAATATAAAGTGTTTTAAGGCCGGTGTCTGAAACACTCTGGGCAACCTGCAGCAATAAGGTTGATTTGCCTATACCAGGGTCTCCGCCAATTAATACCAATGATCCTGGTACAATACCCCCTCCAAGCACCCTGTCAAACTCCTTTAGCCCTGTTTTATGCCTAAGCTCTTTTTGCATAGAGACATGGTCGATTCTTTGGGGCATGTTTAAAAAGGAGGCGTTATCTCCCTTGTTAGAACTCTTTATCTCGGCTATTTCCTCTGAGAATGAATTCCATGAACCACAATCAGGGCACCTTCCCAGCCATTTTGGCGCCTTATAACCGCATTCCTGACAGACAAAGACTGTTTTTTGGTTAACCATTTACATTCCCCTATCCGCACTCAAATAGTTAGTTTGCTCAATAATTCTATAAAATATGCCTGCAACCTTGAGTAGGTTTATAATCTTTATACATGGAAAATTATTTTTCAGCACTATGAAATATAACAACCATTGGCCCCGGTCAATTCATACGTATAAATACATAAATGCCCCTTAAATGTTGCAAACATATTTTATCTACTATTATTCAATAGTTTCCAGTGTCATAATAGGGCTATTTTGGGAAGAAAACAAGGTTTCGAAAAATATTACTATTGACAAAGCTCCACGCCAATACTAATTTCAATAAATAAATTAAAAAAGGAGGAAGGCCAAAAGGTGACTGATATTTTAGAGGTTAATGATGATACTTTTGAAGGTGAGATTATAAAATCCGATCGCCCATCTATGGTTGATTTATGGGCACCATGGTGCCAACCATGTCTAATAACTGGACCATGGGTTGAGGAATTAGGTAAGAAATATGAAGGAGAATTCAAAGTTGCTAAAATGAATGTTGATGAAAACCCTATGACTCCTAACAAGTATGGGGTTAGGGCTATACCAACCATACTTCTTTTTAAGGATGGAGAGCTTGCTGACACCATCATAGGAGCAGTCGGCAAAAAAAATATTGAAACTGTCATGTTGAAGCTTCTTGAATAAGGATTTTCTTTGAATAAAATTAACTATCACTATTAAATGATCCCCCTAAATCCAAATAGTTTTTATAAGGCCTTCAAAACATTCTGTGATTTTTATAGCCACTATTTAATACTATCTTTCTAAAATCGACAAGATCTCTAAAAGAATACTTTTAAGAGTTATAAAAAATATGGTGATTTATGGAAATGGTTAAGAATTTTGCATCTATTCTCGTTTTTGCCATACTATTGAGCGGGTGCTCAATTTTTGGATTTGGCTCTAAAGTTAGTGATAAGTCGCCAGAAGATTTGATGCGAGAGGGATTATCGTCATTTGATAAGGGTGATTATACAGATGCCCTTGAGTCCTTTCAAAAGATTAGAGATCGATATCCTTATAGTAAATTTGCAATCTACGCGGAATTGAAACTGGCAGATTCACATTTTAAGGGAAATGAATTAGATGAGGCTATAGAGGCCTATAGGGATTTTGAAAGACTCCACCCAAAGAATACCGCCATTCCTTATGTCATGTATCAACAAGGCATGTGTAATTTTACACGGATGAATACTATCGACAGAGACCAGACTTATACTGAATTGGCACTAAAGGATTTCAGGAGACTTGAAAAACAGTTCCCTGATGATACCTATGCCTTAAAGGCCAAGAGAAATATAAGGAAGTGTCTTACGAACTTGGCTGATCATGAACTTTACGTGGGGCGCTTCTATCTTAAGTCTAATCAATATATTGCCGCACTTAAACGTTTTGAATACCTTATCAGCCATTATCCTGATCTCGGTCAATATGCTAAGGCCTTTAACTACATGGATATTTGCAAGAAAGAATTATCTGAAAAAGACCTGTCTGAATAACTCAATCCTTTCCACACCAAACAAACTATATAAGAGCAGACAAATAATTTCTCATCATTATCGAAAAATTTTAATTGATAATTCATGCCTTTTATGACATATATTTATTATGCAAACATTTTTTAAGGTAAAATCAGCTCATGATATATATGAATCCCTGAAGGATATCAAGCCATTGGGCGTTGAGAAGGTTCATATTATAAATAGCTTAAACAGGGTTATTGCCACTGATATTATTGCACAGGAAGATCTCCCTGGATTTAACAGGTCTACTGTTGATGGCTACGCACTTAATGCGAGAGATACCTTTGGGGCCAGCGAAGGGTTACCTACCCCTCTATATGTTGTAGGCGAGGTAAAAATGGGTGAATCCCCGGCTTTTGTCATCAAGAGGGGGGAATGCTGCCTTATGCCAACAGGAGGTATGTTGCCTGAAGGCGCTGATTCAGTAATTATGGTAGAATACTCTCAGGTATTAGAGGATGGCATGGTAGAAATAACCAGACCTGTTAGCCCCTTAGAAAATGTTATACAATCAAACGATGACCTCAGAAAAGGTGAGATCATTATAAGAAAGGGATGTCTTCTGAGACCACAAGACCTTGGTGTTCTGGCGGGTCTGGGTATTATCGAAGTTGATGTTTTTATCAGGCCAAAGGCGGCTATTATATCCACAGGTGAAGAGCTAGTCTACATAGGGGAAAAACCCAAACCTGGCCAGGTAAGAGATATCAATAGCTATACAATTGGAGCCTTATGCAGTTCATTAGGGGTACAACCTATTTACCTCGGTATCATACGCGATAAATTTGAAGACCTAAAAGCACTTATTGAAAAAGGTTTAATCAAGGCCGATGTAGTTCTTCTATCAGGTGGCAGCTCTGTCGGCGTTAAGGATATTACGCTGGATGTTTTTAAGGCCTTTGAAGGCATGGAAATACTTGCGCACGGGGTTTCCATAAGTCCGGGAAAGCCAACCATTATCGCGCGTAGGGGCAATAAAACACTGTGGGGTCTACCTGGACATCCTGCCTCTGCCATGATTATCTTTTATGTATTCCTTAAGTATCTTTTAGGTAAGCTTACTGGCCTGAGCGTGTTTGATAAATTTGGAGGCCGTTATATAGAGGCGGAGATCGATAGAAATATTGATACGAAAAGTGGAAGAGATGATTACATAAGGGTTAAATGTTCTTGGTCAGGTGAAAAGTGGATCGCAACACCCATATTAGGGAAAAGTGGACTTATATCCACAATGGTTGAAGCAGATGGCATCATCAAAGTTGACATGAATACAGAGGGAATTTACGAGGGTGAAACTATAAAGGTATTGCTATTTTGAAAACAGACTTAAAGCAAAAAATATATCTTAGAATGAAGACCCCGCAAGAGGCACTTGAAATCCTTTTCAACAGATTCAAGCCGGAGCCTATTGATGCAATAGAAGAAGTTTCAGTAGATGAGGCTTGCGGAAGGATTACTGCAAGCCCTATCTTTGCAAGGGTTTCCTCACCTGATCAACACCTCGCCGCCATGGATGGCATTGCAGTCTTGGCAGAAAATACTTATGGCGCCACTGAAAGAAGACCCATGAGATTAAAATCAGGTAATGAGGCCATATGGATAAACACCGGGCAGGTAATGCCGGATGGAAAAAATGCCGTTATAATTGCTGAAAAGCTAAATACCCTTGATGATGATACGATTGAAATCTCTGCATCCGCCTTTCCTTGGCAAAATGTAAGAAAGATAGGCGAAGATTTTGTTGTTACAGAGCTTCTTTTCCCTCAAAATCACCACATAAGGGCATTCGATCTGGGGACTCTCATTGCTGGGGGCATCTTTAAAGTAAAGGTCAGGAAAAAACCTCGGGTAATTATCATACCAACAGGCAGTGAACTTGTCCGTTTTTATAGCCTAAACGATACATTTAAGCTGAAAAAAGGACAGGTTTTAGAATCGAATTCTTTTGTACTCTCGTCACTTACAAGGGAGTGCGGTGCAGAGGCCCTGATAGAAGATATAATTCCGGACACCAGCGAAGCGATAAGGGATGCCTTTCTCAAGGCAGCGGACTCCAGGCCGGATTTTATACTATCTATTGCAGGCTCATCTGCCGGCAAAAAAGACTACACAGCCCAGACAATTGAGGAAATCGGGGAACTGTTTGTTCACGGTGTTACCATAATGCCTGGCAAGCCAACTATTTTAGGCAGTATAAAAGATGTACCTTTTTTTGGCATACCAGGCTACCCTGTGTCCGCCTATATATCATTTAACGAGTTTGTAAGGCCCTTTATTTACAGACTTCTAGGAATGGATGAACCAAAAGATGAAACGGTAGATGTTTTTATATCAAGGGACATGCCATCCAAGCTGGGCATAGAAGAATTTATCAGGGTTAACCTTGGCAGGGTTGGTGAAGAGACCGTTGCAATACCATTACCGAGAGGCGCTGGATCAGTGACTACCCTGAGCAAGGCAGAGGGCATTGTAAAAATACCCTCTGCCAGCGAAGGAATGGCAATAGGGGAAAAAACAAGGGCAGGCCTTTTGGTCAACCCTAAGTATATAGATAATACCATTTTGGTTATAGGCAGCCATGATATGACCCTTGATATCCTCTCTGATGAATTGGTAAAAACAGGGCAGGGGGTGCGTATTGTGTCTGCAAATGTAGGAAGCCTCGGGGGGTTGCTGGCCTTAAAGAATGCTACCTCGCATGTCGCTGGCTCACACCTGCTTGACACGGAAACCGGGGAATATAATATGTCTTATATTCGACGGTATCTTAAAGGATTGCCAGTTCATATCTTTAATCTTGTAAACAGGGAACAAGGCCTGATCGTTCAAAAGGGTAACCCAAAAGAAGTTAAAAGCATCGAGGATCTTGTTAGGGACGATGTCGTTTTCGTAAACAGGCAGCAAGGTTCAGGAACAAGAGTGCTTCTTGATTATAAATTAAGGGAACTAAATATTGAGCCCTCTCTTATCAATGGCTATGATAACGAGGAATATACCCATATGAATGTGGCTGTCTCAGTATTAAATTGTACGGCAACAGCAGGGTTGGGGATAATGGCGGCAGCCAGGGCACTGGATTTGGATTTTATCCCAGTCGTTGAGGAGCAATATGACATTATTATTCCTTCCTCCTTTATAGATGATCCTAAAATACAACTCTTTTTAGATATCGCACGTTCTAAGGCTTTTCGTGAGCGGGTAAAAGAAATGGGGGGCTACGATCCCGATAAAAGCGGAAATTTATGGCAGATAATCTAATTTGGAGATATCCATGCACAGCTTACAATTAAAATCAAGGCAATGGCTTGAGGACAAGAATGGCAATATTGTTATGGGCGAAGGCAGGCAGAAAATTTTTCAATTAATTGAGGAAACAGGTTCAATAAATCAGGCCGCAAACCGGATGAATATGTCTTACCGCGGGGTTTGGGGAAAAATTAAGGCTACAGAGCAGCACCTTAATAAAAGGATTCTTATTACAGAAAGAAGAAATGGCTCACATTTAACGGAATATGGTAAAAATCTTTTGGCAGCGTATGCACAACTAAAAAACGAATGTGTAAAGGCAGATGAAGCAATATTTAAAAAAACATTTATGAAAAAAGGGGTATTACGTTGAAGGCCATTGGAATTGTTGGTTACGGAAAAAGCGGGAAGACTACATTAATTCTTAAGCTATCAAGAGAGTTAGCAAAACTGGGCCATGATGTTGCTGTACTGAAGCACGTTCCAGGGAAAATTGATTTCCCGGATTCAGACACATCAAAATTCAGGTCATGTGCCTCATTTGTATCAGCTATCTCCCCAGGGGAATCGGAGATAATCTTAAAAGGAAAAAAGCACATAGGGGATATCCTGAAGTATTTTGATTCCGACCTTGTTTTAATAGAGGGATTCAAAAAGCAGAAAACATACCCTAAGGTTGTATGCATAAAAGATGAGGGCGATAAAGATACGTTATTTGACGGACTGGAAGTAGCAACGGCTGGTTTTAACAAAGACATAGTAGATTTTGATATATCAGACGACGAGGACGTACAAAGGCTGGCACAGATTGTGTCTAAAAAATCATTTAAGCTGCCAGACCTTAACTGTGGGCACTGCGGCTATGAAACATGCTATGGCCTGGCAAAAGAGATCGTAAGAGGAAATAAAACGATTGACAATTGTGTCTCCCTTAACCCCTCAATATCAATTAGTGTGGACGGCAAGCCATTTGCATTAAATCCATTTATGTCAAATTTATTTAAGAATGGTTTTCTCGCAATGCTTTCCTCCCTCAAGGGGTTTAAAAAAGGGAGAGTTGAGATTGATATACCGTAAGTAAGTTTTGTGGAAAGGGAATTATTTGAATTTGCAAGTAATTAAAAAATCGCAATGTATGGCAATTTTAATTATGATACATCAAGATTAGACTATTTTGCTATTTTTAAGGTTATGCCCTTATTGCTCTTAAAGAATATGAGGAACGGATGTTAGTAGACAGGTTCAATAGAAAAATAAATTATCTAAGGGTTTCACTTACCGATAGGTGCAATCTACGCTGTATATACTGCATGCCTGCCGAAGGTGAAAAAAAATTGATGCACAAAGAAATACTCCGTTATGAGGAGTTGCTCAGGGTAATCAGAATAGCTGTAAAATTAGGTATAGATAAAATCAGGCTGACCGGAGGAGAGCCCTTTGTCCGCAAAGGGTTTATAGACTTTATAAAGATGCTTACTTCCATTGAAGGCATAAAGGATATCTCAATTACAACCAATGGTGTGCTTTTATCGGAATACCTGGATGACTTATGGCAGTCCGGCATAAAAAGACTAAATATTAGCATTGACAGCCTTAATAAAAAAACATTCAAAGAAATTACCCGCTTTGATTATTTTGATCAGGTATTTGCGGGTATAGAAAAGGCAAAGAATATGGGATTTCACCCCATAAAGATAAATACGGTTGTCATGAAGGGGATAAATGATCGGGAAATTCTTGATTTTGGCCGACTGGCCATTAAAGAGCCTTACCATATAAGATTTATAGAATATATGCCTATAGGCCTTGACCTAAAAGACCCTAATTTTATCTCCAATTCAGCGGTCAAAAGCACCCTTGTTAATAACCTTGGGTCTATGTCGCCAATTTTACAGGGTAGATATGACGGGCCTGCGAAAAGATACCAATTTCATGAAGGCAAAGGAGAGATAGGTTTCATAAGTGCCATAAGCAACTCCTTTTGTAGCACCTGTAACAGGCTGAGGCTTACCGCGGATGGCAAGATTTTACCGTGTCTTCTGTCAAATATGGAAGTTGACATCAGGGAACCATTAAGGAGGGGCTGTCTTGATGAAGAATTAATAAAAGTTTTTCAACATGCAGTAAGGATTAAACCCAAATCTCATAGCCTAAATATCGATGGCCATCAAATGGTGCATAGAAAGATGTGCTCCATAGGAGGATGATAAAAAGATTCAGATTCAATTAAAATGGAGGTCTTAGATGCAAGGACAAAGACCTCCATAAGGGTAAAAACTTAGGAGAACATTTGCGGCTGTAACACCGCGGCCTCTTTTTGCGCCACAGACAATTTTTGGGCTGCATCCTTCTTTTTAAATACACTGACCCTATCTGCGTCTACATACTCCAAGGCACCTGCCTCACAAAACCTTACACACTGTGGGTCTCCATCGCATAGGTCACATTTTACCACCTTTTTACCAATAGAATCAAAGCTCATAGCTCCAAAAGGACAAGCGGTAACACACATGCGGCATCCTATGCATACATTGTAATCAACCATAACCCTGTTTAATTTTTCATCCCGTGAGATTGCCTTTACTGGGCAAACATTCATGCATGGTGCATCTTCGCACTGCTGGCAGGACATGGGAATATAAAGACCCTCAGACTCCCATTTCATTATCTTTATGCGGCTTCTTGAGGGATTAGATACACCTTCGTGCATAACCGAGCATACAAGCTCGCAAAGCCTGCAACCAGTGCATTTTTCGTAATTTATCATAAGAACTTTAGCCATTTATTTACTCCTATCATATAGATTAAACTAATCCAGACGGCTCTTCATCTAATCCCAACCTCTTGAGTGTCTCAGGTGTGGGCATACCATTTTCATCCCAGCCGTGATGTTCATAGTATTCATCTATCATTTTCTTGAATTTTTTCCTGTCAATCTTCGCGCCAATAACATCTGGTGCCCCCCTAAGGCAAGGTTCATCAAAATACCGGTGATTCAACGTATCTCCCTTTCTAAGATCATCCCTTGTCAAACCTTCTCTGATATTGAACAACCTCTCTATGTTATAGGTCCTTTCCGCCACATCCCAGATCTCCTTTGGAGATAATTCCATACCTGTGTTGTAATAGATTACCCTACTCCAGTCCTCAAAGTTTGGGAGTGTCGCCCCGAGAAATGTTGTGTGATATTTGCAGATGCCAAGACAATCTACACCCATATAGCAAAGTTCCTGCCAGAAAACCTCCCATGCCTTGCCAACGTATGAGGTATGTTCAGAGCTGAGGGGACCATCATATGGGACAGGATTGCTGTATACCTTCCTGAGCACTTCTTCAGGGAGATGGTAAAGATCGATTGCCGGCCTGCTCCTTAGATGGTCGGAACCTCTTGAACCTGTAGCAATACCAAGGGCCAATGCAGGCGTTGCCCTCTCATCGGAATGCAGGTTACTCATGCCTTTTACCTGGATAAGATATTCAAATGAGTCTTTGCCTATTGTATCAGAGGCTCGTATTCCACCCTCAGCCAGGATATCACCTAACCAGCCATCCCTAAAACAAATACGGCGAATCATTTCAAGGAGGGCCTCGTCATTGCCGAAACTTAAATCAAGGCCACCTGTTTCCTTGTCTGTAAGAATCCCTAGCTCATAGAGCTCCATAGCCCAGGAAATAATACTTCCAATCTCAAGGTTATCTACGCCCCATTGATCTACCAAATGGTTACCTGTTAAGACGGTCACTGCATTTTTGCAGTCAGGCTCTCCACCGAAGGCGCCCTGGGAGGTATATTCCGGGCCTTCGTCATATTTTCCTGCATAAGGACCTGATGGTATCCTGTACTTTGCCCTGCAATGAACCTGGCAGCCAAAGCAGCCAGCCATGTGGTAGTGACCCATAGTCTCTTCTGCAATTTCATCAAACCTTTCCGGCTCAATATCATCTGCATATTCGCATTGATTATACTGAAAGTTTCTTGTACGTATCCCACCCCAGGAATTCGTAGCTCCCCATATAAAAGGTGTTCCAAGGGTTCCCTGCGTCTGGTTTACCTTTGCGCTAACAATCTGCGTAATAAAACGCTTGTTATAATCCAGGGCATCCTTTGGATAGGCAATTTTTATGTCCATTGTCCCTCGGACGGCTATAGCCTTGAGGTTTTTGGAACCAAAAACAGCTCCCATCCCACTTCTGCCTGCAGAATCTTTTATACCCGTCATAACGTTTGCATATCGCACCAATTTTTCACCAGCCGGTCCTATTACCGCGCTTTTAACATCCTCGTCATCAAGTTCTTTCCGTATCGCCCATTGTGTTTCAGTAGTAGTCATTCCCCAAAGGTAGCCGGCATCCCTAATCTCTATCTCGCCATTATGGATCCAGAGATAAATAGGCTTTTCTGCCTTTCCCTTTATGACTAAATGGTCAAAGCCTGCCCATCTGAGTTCTGGTCCAAAAAAACCACCCATGTTTGAACTGCCAAGCAATTCAGTAAGGGGAGATTTTGCCATAATATGAGTTCTGGAACTTGCGGAGGCCAGTGTTCCGCCAAGGAGACCCGCGCTCACCATAAGTGTATTTTTCGGTCCCAACGGATCAACTCCCTTCTCCGTATGATTATATAATAAATAGGCATCCAGACCCCTACCACCTAAAAATAGCTTTCGAGCTTTTAGTGGTATTGGTTTTGTTTCAATCTTTCCTGTTGAAAGATCAATATATGCTATTTTTCTATTTAACGCCATGTTACTTTCCCCCCTTCTGCTTCAACTTCCTTGCCGCTACAGCCTCTTCTGCTATTCTTTTATTTACGTCCCAGACCGGTCCCCTTATTCGAGGAAAATCAGGACGAATCCATGCCACCCTGTATTCAAGTCCACACTTTGGACATTTACATGTAGTGGCCCCCGGCTCTACGGTGATCCTTGCCATACAGCTTGGGTTATGACATCTGAATTTACCGTAGGTTCGTGTTTTTGCCAGGCTTTCCGCACCTGAAAGCCCTTCTTTTTCAATTGCCATAAAATCCTCCTTTCTTTTAATGATTTAGGCAAAATTTTATATACCTTGGTTTAGAAGCTTATGATACGAGTTATTTTCAAATTTTTTAATCATTACCCCAAAGGTGTTTTGTGTTCCGTATTATCCGTTTGACTCAGGTTTTCCCATCTCTTTGTCTTTGGGTTGTTTCTATGAAGTTTCTCGGCGTAATCCTTTTTTTTGCATTTATGACAGGACATCAGGTATTCATGTGCCTTTTCCTCACCAAGCGTTTTCCGAATATATTCAAATTCCCGTTTTGGCATAATATAAGTACCACATACGGGACAAAAAAAGGCATTTTCCTTATAGCCCTTATCGAGCATAAGTTCCCTCAATTCAGTCATAAAATTTTGAAATGTTACACCTGCCGGGCAGTAAGAGGTGCATTCCTGGCAGGTTAGGCAGTCCCAAAATGCATCCTTGCTAATATCGTGTGGATTCAACAAAAGGCTTTCGATAATACCCCTTGGAAAACTTTCATAGATATATCTGCCGTAAACATTAGGCATTGGACATACGGCTGAGCATTTACCACACTCAAGGCAGTACTCCAGGTTATTTTTCTCTATGAGTAAATTAACTTTTGTACTTATATCTTCCATCTTGATCACACTGCAACATACTCTTTCACTGCGTTTATAGCATCCATTATTCCTTCGTCGGAAAATCCCTTTACATGAATAGCACCACTCAGGCATGATGCAGAGCAAAGACCGCATCCTTTGCATTCAGCAGGGTTTATATACGCCACTGGTACGCCCCGGTTATCTTTCCAGCTCGATGCCCCGAAGGGACAAATATCTATGCATCTGCCGCAGCTTGAGCACCTTTCGCTATCGACAACTGCTATAAGTGCTTCGGCCAGAACACTACCTTGAGCCATCGGCACACCTGCTTTAGCTGCAGCAGCGAGCCCTTGTGTAGTGCATTCTGCTATCTCAGAGGGGTAACGGGCGCAACCGGCGGTAAATATTCCGTCAGTAGGAAACTCAACAGGCCGAAGTTTCTGATGTGCCTCGAGAAAAAATCCATCAGCCCCTAATGGAAGCTTCATCATCTTTGACAATCTTTCACTGTCATCCCCCGGGATGATAGGTGTTGTTAAAAGGACTAAATCACTCTTAATATCTATATCCCCGCCAGTAAGCCCGTGATATACGCTTACGTTGTCAGCCGCACCATCGGCGCCGGTAATAACTGGAGGTTTCTCAAGGGTGTGCCTTACAAACCTTACCCCGATTGACAGGGCCTTCCTGTAGTAGTCCTCGTATATTTTCCCAGTTGCCATGATATCTCTATGGAGAATGGTTATGTGCGATTGGGGATTTGCCTCTTTTAACAGTATTGCATTTTTAAGGGCTGTTATGCAGCAGAATCTTCCACAGTAGGGCCTTTCATCATTTCTTATGCCTACACAATTAATCATTACAATATTGTTAAACCCTCTGTAATCAGGCTTATAACGCTGCTCAAATTCAAGCTGTGTCATGACGTTATCAAACTGGCCATAATTAAAAAATCCATTTGGCTTCAGTTCATTCCCGCCGGTGGCTACAATTATAGTACCTACTCTTAGTTCTTCACTCTCCTCGCCGTTTTTTATGGTAGCAGTGAAGTTACCTATAAACCCCTGCACATCAACCAGCTCGCAATGGAGATGCACGTGAATCTTTTTGTGCGTTAATACAGAATTTACTAAGGGGTCCAATATTTCTTTCGATGGCTGGTTCGTAGGGAACAA
This sequence comes from Deltaproteobacteria bacterium, assembly GCA_018400255.1. GTDB lineage: Bacteria > Desulfobacterota > DSM-4660 > Desulfatiglandales > B25-G16 > M55B121. The sequence continues at coordinate 6,432 of JAGYMO010000210.1, read as the reverse complement.
CCTGTTTATGCCCCTTAAAAGACCTCCCAGCTGGTCTTGTCTCTCGACCAACTGAACATCAAACCCCTGGTTAGCAAGACTCAATGCCGCAGAAAGTCCTGAAATGCCGCCGCCTAAAACGAGGGATGAAGGTATGACATCCGTATACTCATCTATTACCTCTTCCAGGTGCCTTGCCTTGCTTACGCCCATCCTTACAAGGTCTTTAGCCTTCGATGTTGCCCCTTCCGGCGTATTTTTATGTATCCATGAACATTGTTCCCTGATATTAACAAACTCAAAAAGATATTTGTTAAGGCCTGCCTTAGCGCAATTTGCCCTGAAAAGAGGTTCATGTGTGCGAGGGGTGCAAGAGGCCACTACTACCCTGTTAAGGTTATGCTCCGCAATCTTTTCCCTTATGGAGGATAGCCCATTTTCCGAGCAGGTATAAAGATTCCTTTCTGCCCATGCGACATTAGGCAGTCCCTTTGCGTACTCTACCACCTTTTCAACATCCACTACGCCGCCTATATTTGTGCCGCAGTGACAGACAAAGACGCCAATCCTTAATGACATAGTTTTTCCTTATGAAGAATTTCTCAATATCTCAGCTACCTTAGAGGCAGCAGCCGATGCGTGGATAACCGAGTCAGGCACATCCATGGGGGATTGGCAGAATCCGCAGGCAAAAACACCATCCCTGCTTGTCCCAGCTGGATTGGTAAGCTTTTCCGGCGTCTCCACAAACCCAAACTCGTCAAGCTCTATATTCAATTTTCTGGCTAGCTCCACATTGCTCTCGTTTGGTATAAGGGCCTGGGCAAGTATCACCATATCAAATTCTCTCTCTATCAGCTCTCTTCCGACCGTATCTTCGTATGATATAACCGGATTTTGATTATCCATGTTCTCTATTACCCTGCCAGGTCGTGCCCTTATATATTCAACTGAATACTCTTCCACGGCTCTCCTGACATACTCCTGAAAACCCTTTCCAACTGCCCTGAGGTCTATATAAAATATTGTTGATCTTATATCTGAATAATGCTCGTTTGCAAGAGTAGCCTCTTTGGTAGAATGCATGCAACAAACCGCTGAACAGTATCTTTTATGTCTAATATCCCGTGATCCTACGCATTGTATAAAGGCAAGCCTTTGAGGATGTTTTCCATCTGATGGCCTTTTTAGGATGCCTTCCGTTGGCCCGGATGCACTGATCATTCTCTCAAATTCCATGGCTGTCATAACATTTTTTATCGTTCCCCAGCCATATTCAATAAGGGGCGCTACATCATAAAGGTCAAATCCGGTGGCCATTACCAGGGCGCCTACGTTTAATTGTATAATGGTATCAAACATTTCATGATTTATCGCCCCTGCCTGACATGCATCTACACATCTGTAGCATTCAGAGCAGACGCCACAGCTTAAGCATCTCTTTGCCTCCTCCTGTGCCTCTTCGGGGGATAGTGCAAGATTAACCTCATCAAAATTATTAATTCTTTTTGCTGGTTCTATGCGCTTTGGCCTCTTGCGATACTGTTTCTGGATATTTGTCTTATCCGGTGTTGCAATCTGGGGCATATATCTGCGACCTTCAGAAAGACCTTCTCCTTTAATGAATCGGTTTATTGATATGGCAGCCTCTTTGCCGGCCGCTACAGCCTCTACAATAATCGCTGGCCCAGAAACGGCATCTCCCCCACAAAACAGCCAGGGTATATTTGTCTGGTACGTTAAACTGTCTACCTTGACAGTGCCGTTTTTATTTAACTCAAGCTTCAGATCATCAGTTAAGAAATCGGATCTAACCTTCTGACCGATGGCACTGATAACCGTATCAATTTCAATAGTATATTCTGATCCTTCTATGGGTACCGGCCTTCTTCTGCCGCTTTCATCGGGTTCGCCCAGCTCCATTTTTATGAGCTGCAAGGCATTTAAGCGCCCTGATCTATCGCCAATTATTTTTGAAGGGGCAGTCAGAAAATTAAACTGTACTCCCTCCTCCCTTGCCTCCTCTATCTCTTCTTTATTTGCGGGCATCTCCTCTTCACCCCTGCGATAGATGATAAGGGCATCCTTTGCTCCTAGTCTTCTGACAGTCCTAACTGCGTCTATGGCAGCATTTCCGCCTCCTATGACAGCCACCCTTTTGCCAACAGAGACACTTTCCCCAAGGTTAACATCCCTTAGAAAATCGATTGCACTGTAAACGCCTTTAAAATTTTCACCGTCTATATTAAGATCTACGCTGTCATGTGCCCCTACAGCAAGAAATATGGCGTCGTAACCCTGATCATGAAGCCCCTTAAGGGATAAGTTCCCTCCTATTGGGCTGTTCAATTTCAGCTCCACGCCTGTATCAAGTATATAGTCTATTTCATATTTAATGATATTTCTGGGGAGTCTGTATGAGGGAATGCCAACGGTTAGCATGCCTCCTGCAACGGGAAGCGCCTCATAAATAGTGACAGTGTATCCCTCAATAGCAAGATAATAGGCAGCGGAAAGCCCTGCTGGGCCAGAGCCTACAATAGCTACCCTCTCTTTTCGCTTTTCTTTTATCTGAGGGAGTTCTCGCTCACCTGACTGGTATTCGTAGTCTGATGCCACCCTTTTCAAATCATTAATTGCTATTGGTTCGTCTACTTCTCCTCTCTGGCAATTTGATTCACACGGATGTGGACACGCTCTTCCACATATAGCGGGCAGTGGATTGTCACGCCTGATAAGATTTAATGCCTCCTTGAACCTCCCTTGGGATATGAGTGCCACATAACCCTGGACACTTATGTGGGCTGGGCATGCAGCCTTACATGGGGCTATGCCTCTTTTTTCTATAGTATAGATTGCAGGAACAGCCTGCTGAAACTCTTTGTATATTGCCTTTCTTTTATTGAGGCCGGCATTGAACTTGTCATCTACCATAACAGGACAGACTTCAGCGCAATCACCACAGCCAACACATAACTTTTCATTAATGAACCTGGACTTTTTTCTAACCTTTACCTCGAAGTTGCCTGCCTCTCCCTGGATTTCCTCAAGCTCCGAATAGGTAAGAAGTTCAATGTTAGGGTGATTGGAACACTCAATCATCTTGGGTGATAAAATACACATGGAGCAATCATTAGTTGGAAATGTCTTATCTAATTGGGCCATCCTGCCCCCTATAGAAGGGCTTTTTTCGAGGAGGTATACCTTAATGCCCATGCCTGCCAAATCCAGCGATGTCTGGATTCCGGCTACGCCACCTCCTACTACAATAACAGATTTATTAGCCAAAGATTCCCCCCGGTGATTAGTCTGTGATCGATCTTTTAGTAAAATTCATTTGTGTTTAAATAAAGATGGCAGGGTAAAGGCTGAGTTGTGTTCACTTAGATTGTCCAATAATCTACACGAAATGGGCATTTATCTCTTGAGCCACATCTTTTATGATGCGTAAAAATTTTGGGAGCACCTCATCTTTAAGCTGAATGCTTAATCCCACAAACCACATCGAAGCTAAAAGTCTGTGTTCGCCAACTTTAAGAGAAACAGCCATTGCCCTTATGCCTTCAATGTATTCTTCTCTGTCAATTGCCACACCATTTTCGCGTACTTCTTGTATCATCTCCTTATATTTAGCCACATTATTACATGAAAAGGGTGTGTATTTTTTTAGCTTTTCCCTAGATAAGATTTTATCAACTTCAGGATCGGACATCTGTGACAAAAAAACCTTACCAATAGCACCTGCAAGGAGCGGTATGCTCAGCCCTATCTCAGAGCTCACTCGGATTCCATAGGGCGAATCAACCTTATCAACGATAACCACAGAATTGTTTGAAAGGACGCCTAAAAATGCAGTTAATTTTGTCTCTTTTGCTATTTTCTCGAGATATGGCCTTACCGTATGTATAAGCTCAGACTCTTTGCCTGCTGCCTTTCCGAGAACATAAAGTTGCCTGCCAAGCCTAAATTTATTTTCAGTGCCGTTTTCTAATATTCCAAGGTCATTTAATGTGTAAACTATATGAAAGACAGTGCTTTTATTAAAGTCCAAAAATTTTGATATCTCGCTGATACTTAAAGGTTTTTTTGAGCTTGCAAATAAGTCAAGGACCTTAAAGCATTTTTCAATAGCAGGTACGGGTTTATATTCTATCGGCATATTTGTTCTCTAGAGAAAACTATCATTCCCCATATAAAATGAATTATTTTTAGATGTCAAGAAAAAATTATTACTGGGTATCAATTTTCCCTTCTTTTCCTCAGCACCCTCTTATCGCCTACCCTTACCGTCAATTGAATTTTATCAAAGTATTCTATAAGGGGTATGGTGTATTTTCTGGATACCCCCGTAAGCTCTTTCAATTCAGATGTGGTTATCTCACCCTTTTCCTGTAAAAATTTTATGAGCCTTTCTTCAAGTTCCTTGATAACATTATGGTGAAAATAAAGATCCTCCTTTACCTTCACGAGGGTATGCTTTTTGACCATAACCTCTAATAAATCTCTGCCGCTCTTATTTGTCAGATCCTTGTCTAAGTCTTTAAAGTAAGGTGGCTCTAAACCGCCATTTTTATAGATTTCCTCTATGCGGCTAAGAACGCGCTGCTGATCCTCGAAAAGTTCTACCCTGTAATTCTTAAGCCTAATAATATCTTTTTCCTTAACAATTACATCTTCTTTTGCGAGGTGGTTAAGGATCTGATTAAAAAGCCTCTCTCTTATAACAACAGACAAGCGTGACTTTAATTCCTCCTTCATCATACCTTGCCTTAAAGGGAAACGTTCGTGGTAGTCCTCAAGAGCGGCCTCAATCCTTTTTCTTGCACTATTGTAATATTCAATGTGGATAAATAAGCCCTTGTCCACATCGAATTTGAATATACGTTTATCTGATAATAGTTCTTTTACTATCCTTTCTACATCAGCCTTTGCCACATTTGACAGGATGCAAAGTTGTTTGATGTCTGATCCGATTAGCCTCGAGTTTTTTATATGCTGCTCTATAATTTCCCTGTTTGATCCCTGGCTTAATACAGAAAGCTCTTTTAATGCTTCCTCTGAGTATTGCTTTTTTTTAGACGGCAGTGGGTTGATTATAGAGCCACCCCCGATTGTCATTACCGGTGAGTAGCTTCTTATCACAAACCTGTCCCTTGCAACAAAGGCAAGAGGTTTTTGCAGGCGAAACTGGGCAAAGCATTTTTCGCCTTTGGACAAACTTTCTCTGTCCAGCAAAATAATTGTACCAATGACTTCCGAGGTTCCATAATGGAATCTTATTTTTGCCCTGTTCTGAAGTTTTTTATTAACGCTCTCTAAATATTCCAGGAGGGTATCGACCATATAGCTAGGCCTGAGAGAATCATTTTCAGCGACGACATCTCCCCTATTAATAACCTCTTTTTCTAGGCCCTGTAAGTTTATTGCGGTTCTTAGCCCTGCCCCTGCAATTGTCACCTCTTTGTTATGGACCTGTATGCCGCGCACCTTACTTTTAATACCCTTTGGATAAATAGTAACATCATCTCCTATCCTTATCTGTCCTGATATTGTCGTACCTGTAATAACCGTGCCAAATCCCTTCATGCTGAAAATCCTGTCAATAGGCAGCCTAAAAAAACTTCCCGATTCCCTTGAGGGTGCATCTTTAGCAAGATCATCCAACACCTTCAGCAGTGTATTAATGCCTTCTCCATTATAAGAAGAGACCTCAACTGTAGGTGCATCTTCTAGAAAGGTATTGGAAAGAAAAGAGGAGACATCGCTTCTCACAAGACTAAGCCATTCCTTGTCAACCAAATCAATTTTGGTTATTACAACAAGGCCATACTTAATATTGAGTAAAGAACAAATCTCCATATGTTCCCTGGTTTGAGGCATGACCCCTTCATCAGCAGCGACTACGAGCATTACCAAATCTATACCCGTTGCGCCTGACACCATATGTTTAACGAATTTTTCATGCCCGGGAACATCTACAATGCCAAGGGTTATGCCGCTTGGTAGCTTAAGATGGGCAAAACCAAGCTCGATGGTTATACCCCGCTCCTTTTCTTCTTTCAGTCTATCAGTATCTATATTAGTCAGGGCCTTCACTAATGCTGTCTTTCCGTGGTCTATGTGGCCCGCAGTTCCAAGAATAATCTGTTTCATGATTTTCCCCTTTGCTTTCTATTTTTTTAGATGATAGCCTAAAGTTAGTTTTGGGTCTTGTCAAGAAACAGTTTACCCAAAAATTTATTTAAATAAATGTGTTGACCAAAAAAATTTTTTTTGTTAGATAAGCAAATTATTTCTATCAGTTTTTTGGCTACTAAGCGTAGTGTAAAAAAAATTGCTACCTCGCATTGCAAATTATCTGGTATACTGAAAATATACTGCGAACAAGCGGTGATCTAATCAGGATTAACCACATGGTCGTGGGATGTGCAAGGTAGTTTTTAGTAATGTTCC
>JAGYMO010000209.1 GCA_018400255.1 Deltaproteobacteria bacterium | reverse complement strand
GGCGCATTCATCCACGGCTAAAGCCGTGGCTTTCTGCGGTCGGGGTAAAGCTTATCAACCAGCCTTTTTAGGATATGCAGTTTAACTTTGCAATAAAATTTGGATCTGTTATCATTATCAAATTTCAGATATAAGGCCGATAAATCAAACTGGGAAAGATTAGCAATACCTAACTCATTACTTATATTAGAAAGTTTGCCTTAATCAGCAGCCATTTAGCAAATAAATAGCATGATATAAATAAGGAGGAATAATTGCACCACGACTTGGATTTATCCTACAAGCTTTTAAAACAAAAGGAAAAGGATTATACTTCCTATAGTTTTAAAAGCAGAGAAATAATGGCTATCTGTGCCTTCTATGATTTAGCCCAGGAATTTACCTCTATGCACAACCTCTATAGAATAGCAGTCGCTGTTATGCACTTCTTTTTCAACCATGAAAGTTGCATTTACACAATCCGGGCGGAAGATAAAGCACCTGAAATGCGTTGTTGCACCTCTGAGGGTCTTTTGCAACCACCAAAAGCAGCCAGGCCTGATATAATAATAAATCAAAGCCCCTATAGGTCGGGTCGATCATTTATCTTTCCCATAATTGGTAAAAGAATTTCTGAAAATAAAATACCTCTATTCCTTGATAACCAAATCTTAGGGATGTTAGAGATATTCCCAATAAAGAGAATGACTGCACATAAGTATCTTTTTTACCAGAAGTATGCAAACAGGATAGGCTATAACATGCACAACAAGATCGTCTTTAACCAAAATATAGAGCATATACGTTTTATCAATCAACTCGTAGCAGACATTGAGCATAATGTGATTACGCCTAATATTTATTATAAGGCATTTATAATACATATGAAAAAAAACCTGCAAAATTATTCTTCAGAGTTAGAAGATATTGATACATCGCTGTCCGAGTTTCCTGATCAACAAAATAGCCCATTAAAAGACACTATTGCCCAAAAAATATTTAGTCTTCATGACATTCGTCACAATATGGAAGATAAAATCAAGGAATTTGAAAACCGCTTCAACCATCTAAGCCTTTTTCTTGAAACCCTGTTTCGAGGAGAGCATTTCAAGACAGGAGGATACGTACTCAAAAGAAGATCATGCAATCTTTTGAAAGACGTTTTTTTACCAGAACTTGACTACTACAGGAGAAGATTTAAAGATAAAAAAATAGAAATAATACGGCCTTCCCGTTTGCCATCAGGTGAAGATTTAATCCTCTTCGTTGATTTAGGCCTTACCGCTCAGGTATTCAACAACCTCCTGTCTAATGCCCTGAAATATTGCAAGCCTGTCTTATCTAAAAACGGCAAATACAAGCGATACATCTCTTATAGGGTTGAACCAATTAGCCGACAACCTGATAATGATATTCCTAACGAAATTAAGTTTACGCTTTTTAGCACAGGGAACCCACTTACCAACAAAGAGGCCCTGCGTATTTTTGAAGATGGATATAGATCATCCAACAATATTACAAGTGATGGAGAGGGGCATGGGCTTTACTTTGTTCATAATATCGCCCATATACAAGGAGGTAGAGCAGGCTGCGAACCCAAAGAAAATGGAAATGACTTTTACATAATACTTCCAAAGAAAACTAACCGATTCAATCTCAACCCGGTAAAATAAATTATATGCCGGTATCACCTAAAACCTTTTTATTATCATAATTATGCTTCCTGTCATAGCTATAGTCGGACGACCTAATGTTGGCAAATCTACACTTTTTAATAGATTGGCAAAAAAAAGAAACTCCCTTGTAGATGATATGCCCGGGGTAACAAGGGATCGATTGTATGCAACTGTAAACTGGAAGGACGCAGAATTCCTTCTTGTTGACACAGGAGGTTTTGACACCTCTCTTCAGGGTACAATTGCGGATGGAATAAGGAGACAGGTTGAGATAGCTATTGAAGAGGCAGATGCCGTCATACTTATGTTTGACGGAAAGACAGGGCCTATTTTAGACGATCAGGAGCTAACCTCAATTTTAAGGCAGTCCGAAAAAAGGATTTTTTATGCAGTAAATAAAATTGATGGACCGGAACATGAAGGCCTTAGCCTGGAGTTTTACTCCCTTGGAATCAAGCATGTGCTTCCGGTCTCTTCAGCCCATGGATACGGAATTGCAGCCCTAATGGATGAAGTAACGAGCGGACTTCCACCCTCTGAATCCAAGGAAAAAGACGAAGAGCATATAAATATAGCACTTATTGGCAGGCCAAATGTTGGGAAATCTTCCCTTATCAACAAAATAATTGGATCCGATAGGCTGCTGGTAAGCGAGACGCCGGGAACTACGAGAGATTCAGTCAACATATACTTCGAAAGAAAAGCACATTCTTACATGTTTATTGACACGGCGGGCATCAGGAGAAAATCCAGGGTCAAAGAAAAAATTGAGAAATTTTCTATGATTAAGGCATTAAAAACTATAAGCATGGCTCATATCTCCATTATACTGATTGACTCCGAGGCCGGCTTATGTGAACAGGATTTAAGAATCTGCGGGTATGCCCTTGATGAAGGCTGCGGCATGATTATAGCCTTCAATAAATGGGATCTAATAAAAAATGATAGATCTCGGATTAACTCTTTGAATAATGCTATTGACAGACAACTGAGCTTTATTCCATTTGTACCAAGATTAAATATTTCCGCCCTTACAGGGGAGAATGTCAGAAAACTATTTTCCATAATGGAAAATATTTGGGCTCAATATAATACCACTATCGCCACCCCGGTTATTAACAATATGCTGAAAAGTATAACAGAAGATCACCCTCCTCCGTATGTAGGAGGAAGGAGCCTTAAATTTTTTTACTCCACACAGGTTTCAGTTCGGCCTCCGGTATTTGTCATTTTTGTTAACAGACCAGACACTATTATAGCATCTTATAAAAGGTATATAATGAATCAGTTTCGAAAACGTCTCGGATTTAGCCATGCACCAATTAAAATTTTCTTTAGAGAGAGGTAGTTATTTAATAACTGAAGATTAGAGAGGATCATTAATTATGGAAAAGATAGAAATTGTATTCGCAAGAGAAATTCTCGATTCAAGGGGAAACCCCACCATAGAGGTTGAGATCGGCCTATCCGATGGTGGCTGGGGTCAAGCCGCCGTTCCGTCAGGGGCCTCTACAGGTAAATTTGAGGCATTAGAATTAAGGGATTCTGACCCTAAAAGATATGGAGGGAAAGGCGTGCTTAAGGCTGCCAAGAATATTAATAGTATTATTGCACCGGAAATAATTGGCATGGAGCCATTTTCACAGGCGGTTATTGACAAAACTATGATTGACTTAGATGGCACAAAAAATAAGGAAAAGCTTGGGGCCAATGCAATATTAGGGGTATCTCTTGCCATAGCAAGGGCTGCCTCTGATTCATTGGGAATGCCTTTGTATAGGTATATTGGCGGGACTAATGCATGCAGACTCCCCATGCCCATGATGAATATTGTAAACGGCGGAAAACATGCCGCCAATAGCCTGGACCTTCAAGAATTCATGATTGTTCCCAAGGGGGGCAAGTCATTCAGGGAGGCCCTCAGAATAGGCTCTGAGGTATTTCATTCGCTTGCAAAGGTCCTTTCGGATAATAAATTATCTATAGCCGTCGGTGATGAAGGTGGTTTCGCACCAAATCTTTCCTCAAATGAACAGGGCATAGAAATGATCCTAAAGGGAATTGAAAAGGCGGGGTACAGGCCCGGTGAAGATGTAGTCCTGGCGCTCGATGCAGCTGCAAATTCGTTTTATCACAATGGCAAATATATATTCAGCATGTCCGATAAATCGCAAAGAGATTCAGGTATGATGATAGATTTTTATACAGATTGGATTGAGCGCTACCCTATCTTTTCCCTGGAAGACGGCCTTGACGAAGATGACTGGGGTAACTGGACCTTACTAACACAAAGACTGGGAGACAGGGCTCAGATTGTGGGGGATGATCTTTTTGTTACGAACCCTGAAAGGATAACAAGGGGCATTAAGGAAGGATGTGCAAATGCAGTATTGATTAAACTTAATCAAATCGGAACCCTGACAGAAACACTTAAGGCCATTGAAATGACCCATAAGGCAGGATGGAAAACTATTATATCCCATCGTTCCGGAGAAACAGAAGACAGTTTTATTGCTGATCTGAGCGTAGCCGTAGGTAGCGGTCAGATAAAAACCGGCTCCCTTAGCAGGTCGGAGAGAATTTGCAAGTATAATAGATTATTGAGAATAGAGGAAGAATTAGGCGAGGCGGCACTATTTGAATTTCCAGCCTGATTACATAAATGGCAATACATAGAACCCTTGAAAATATTTTTTTAGTTGATCTTGACCTGTCACTGCCAGGGTTTCAGAACTTTCTAAGCAGTTGGATAATAAAGGATGGACACAGTGCTATAGTAATAGACCCAGGTCCTTCTGCTACCATAAATATTTTAGTAAACGCATTGCATGAGATCCAGGTCAAAAAAATTGACTATATTTTTCTCACACATATTCACTTAGACCATGCGGGCGGATGTGGAGCCTTAATACAGGCCTATCCAGAAACTCCCATTATATGCCACCCTAAGGCCATAGAGCATCTATCCGATCCCGACAGGCTGTGGGAAGGCTCTTTAGACGTCCTGGGGGATTTGGCACTTGCATATGGAAAACCATTGCCTATCGCAGAGAGGAGTATTTACACTGAAACCACTATCAGGTGGAAGGATTATACTATCCACATAGTGAATACACCGGGACACGCATCCCATCATATGAGTTTCCTTTTTAATGACATATTATTCGCCGGAGAAGTCGCAGGTATCCAGGTACCAAGAAGTGACGGCCTATATATAAGGCCAGCTACCCCTCCTCCATTCTTGCCACAGGTAGCCTTACAGTCTATCTCTGATGTTATAGATCTGGCCCCTCATATAATATGCTATGCCCATTACGGTTTTTTAGGCAATGCCTGTAAATTCTTGAATATGGCCAAAGAGCAAGTGAGATTGTGGTTGGAGATAATAGAGGAAAGGAAAGATAAGGGGCTTCATTTGGGATATAGTGAAATCTTTGAGGAAATACTGGCCAAGGATTCTAATGTTAGATATTTCAACCAGTTTGATCCTGATATAAAAAAGAGGGAGGTATATTTTATCAACAACTCTATTAAGGGCATGATAAATTTTATAAACAAAAGATAGCTATTTTTTTAGGCTGTTAAAAATATATAAAATATGGTAAGAGTTAAAGGATAAAAATTACCCAGGAATTTACTATGAGAAAGAAAAAATTCGCATTTTTTGTCATTGTATTTATCATTTTTTACGTATCACTAACATCTGTCATCTTTGCCTTAACTCCTGATGGTGATGTGGCTCCACTAGGAAACAGGGATGGAAAGATCGAGGTAGGAGATGCCCTGGTGTGTTTGAGGTTTGCCCTTGGGCTTGAATCTCCAACGCAAGATGATTTAGAACATGGAGATGTTGCTCCCCTTGATTCCAAAGGGCAGCCAAACCCGGATGGGGCGCTCACAGTAGGGGACGCGCTTGTAATACTTAGAATGGCCCTAGGGCTGATACATTGTACCTTTGAGGGCAATTGGTCAGGGAAAGACATTTCATTTATTGTAAGTGGTGACCCGCCTTCTGTAACAGATATATGCCTCACCTATAACAGCGTGAATACCTATAAATATAGCTACCAGCCGGGTTTACCGATAAAAAATAATGTCTTTTCAGGGAAAGATGAAAGTTTTATAAC
>JAGYMO010000208.1 GCA_018400255.1 Deltaproteobacteria bacterium | reverse complement strand
GCATTCATCCACGGCTAAAGCCGTGGCTTTCTGCGGTCGGGGTAAATCAGGGAATCGACTTCGTTCGCGCCTGTAAAAACTTTTTACCTCGCAGTACTTCTGTTTGACGGCAGACTTAACAAAAACATTAACATTATGCTTTATAGGGCAGGTTTCTTGCAAAAGTTCTTATATAAGGAAAAACGTGTTGAGATACCTTTTTTCTCAAAGGCTTTACCTGATAATAGGTTATAACACCTATCAAAATGGGGGGTTTACCTGATTGTGTTATTTGTTTATCTTTATTATGTTGTGAACATAAGGTTAGAGATATCACCATTAAAAAGGAGGGGACAATGAAAATACGAGATATTATGACTACCAATGTGGTAACGGTTGAAGAAAAAACCTTAATCGATGACGCAAGAAAGATCATGGAGGCCCATAGGATAAGAAGGTTGCCGGTTATGAGGAAGGATAAACTGGTAGGCCTGGTAACAAACCACATGCTTCTGGAGGCATCCCCTTCTCCTGCCACCTCTCTAAGCATACATGAGCTTCATTACCTTTTGGCTAAAATGCCTGTCAAGGAAATTATGGTCAAAAACCCTTATACTATATCTCCTGATATGCCGGCTGAAGAGGCCTTACAATTAGGACAAGAAAAAGGTTATGGCGCTTTTCTTGTAATCGAAGACGATAGGCTTGTTGGCGTTGTTACTGAATCAGACATTGTAAGGGTTATGACGAAGGTTTTGGGAGTCAGAGAAGGAGGAAAAAGGATTAGCATAAGGGCATCTAATGATTTTGGTAATATGCAAAAAATCATGGAGATATTTGATAAATATAAAGCAGTCTTATTGAGCTTAATGACCCTTCCGCCCAAGGAAGGGGAAAAAGATTGGCTCATAGTTTTAAGATTAAAGGCTGAAGAGATAGGGCCAATAGTAAAAGAGTTAACGTCCAGTGGCTTTAATGTAACCTATGTCGGCTAATAATTTTCGGCCTATTACCTGGTATTGGTTTTTTATGAGCAGCTATTTTAGCAAACAATGATGATTTAGATGACCTAATTTAATAAGCTATGGTGATTAAAGGCAAGGCCATTTATTCTTAAATTACCGATAAAACATAATAACGAACCGGTTAAATTAGACAATATAAAAAAGGGGAGAAAAAAAATGATAGAATATCCAAAATACAAAAAGGTGCTTTTTTGTACGGATTTTTCCGACAATGCTAACTATGCCTTTAACTTTGCCTATGGTGTTGCCAAAAGAGACGAAGGCCTTTTGTATCTATTACATGTGACACCTGATATTCCGCATAAGGCTTATATCGAGAATTATATAACTGCAGAGGATTCCGAGAATATACGACAAGCAATTGAGGAAGATCTAAATGATAAATACGCACGATTGTATGTAAACGAGATGGAAGATGGAGTTAAATATAAGCTTATTAGCCTATCAGGCCGGGAAGATGAGGAGATAATTAAGTTTGCAAAGAAAGAGAAGATAGATATTATCGTAATTGGGACACATGGAAGAACAGGCATAGAGCATGTCTTTTTTGGAAGTGTTGCTGAAAAGATAATTCGCTACAGCCCTTATCCTGTTTTTGTAATACCATGTAAGAGAAAACCTAAATAATGTTTAATCATGAAAAACTGCTTTCCTTAAGAAAAGTTTTTCGAAAGCCCCCTTATGGTTTGTATTCTTTAACAGAGTTATAGCCTATTTTGCGTTCCTTTAAAGTGGAAAGGCTTAGCTAATATTTGACAGATGGAGGGTAAAGTACATGTATCATGATTTAGAACAAAGGACAATGGGAGGC
>JAGYMO010000207.1 GCA_018400255.1 Deltaproteobacteria bacterium | reverse complement strand
CCGTGACCTCTACCGTGTCAAGGTAGCGCTCTCCCCCTGAGCTACGCGCCTATGGTTTATGTAAAAACTATGTATCAATTACAATCTCATTATGTCAAGAAAAATCACCATTCATTCCCCTGCTTAAAATAGACAGACCATTTCTTATGTACTGGAGCCCTGAGAGTATAGTAAGTAGGGCCACAAGCCAAAATAGATATATTTCGAAAAGCATAATATGTAAATATCTGTCAAATAATACAATTATTATAGTAACTACCTGAGATAAGGTTGTCGCCTTGCTTAAAATAGATGGCTTAACCTTCACTGGATAATTGTTTAAGACCAGAATCAATACCCCTAACAAAATAATAATATCCCTGCTTACTGTTAAAACAGCGAGCCAAGGCGGAAGCATTTTAAACATGGCCATGGTTATAAAAGCAGAAACAAGTAAAATTTTATCGGCTAAAGGATCAAGGTAGGTCCCCATGTTGGTTTTTTGATGAAAGGCCCTTGCAATAAATCCGTCTGCTGCATCACTTAATCCGGCGATTGCAAAAACAACAAGAGAGGCAAAAATTCTTTGATTGATCATGTATATTATAAAAAACGGTACAAGAAGTATCCTAAATATTGTTATTAGATTTGGGACATTCATTTTATAGTCAATGTAAATCCTTGCTCGTTTAGATCATCAATTTCACATGAAAACGGTTTATCAGGTAAATTTTGTATTTTTTTTGCAAGTGTGTTTGAATTTGTACTGAGATTAAGGGATAGTGTTATTGATTCCTTTTTAAGCCTCTTTTCCAGTAAAAATCTTATTTCCGGAAAATTTGTGCTCAAAAATTGTTTAAAGTCAATAAACCCCCTGTAATCCGTCAACCCCTCTAATACAATCTCTATGGTATTAATCGACCCTTTGGCAGGCTCTATACCATTTAACACGTATGAAATCATATCCCGGGCCCAGCTATCTATAGCCAGCCCCACTGCCGTTCTTTCATCCTCATGATTATCCGCCAGTGCTGCCTCTCTATACCCTTGGGCAAGAACCAATCCATCATTTACCCTTAATGCCTTTAAAAAAATCGACGCCCATGAATCACCGTACAAATTGGCACCTCCAGTTATTACCATATCAGCAGAAAATATCTTTCCCCATTTAACAGCATCTTCATTACTTAAATGCATGCGAAGCATACTATCATCATAATCTTCCCCTGGCGCATAGAAAGATTTATTGATAACTCGAAACCCTTTGTCCTCAAATAATCTTATAAGAGACAACTCCGTCTGCGTAAGTGATATTTGACTAAAAGGCTCATGCCACCAATATGCTGGAGGAAAGTCAGACTGCTTCTCGGAGACCATGAAAAGGACATCGGCCTTTGGATTATCACTTTCGAGAAAACCTAAACTTTCAAGGCTTTTATCTAATAGGGCTCTGTTTACCCTGACCTTCATCAATACCTTAACATATCTACCTGTCTGAAACTCGGAAACGATTTGATAGTCCTGAATACCATCTTTTGCCCTTGATAATATTTCTTCATCCAGCATCTGAAGGTTATCCGCGACACTCTTTAATCCCAGTTTTCCAATAAGATAGTTCTCCACCCCCTTTAAAAACCCACTATTTATTGCACTGTTCCGGGCTTCAGAAATATTCTCCCCGACTATTATCCCTGTCCCTATAACTATACCTTCATCATGTTTAATTTCTTCTAATTCACCTGTTGAGCTAGCCGCTAAAGTGGGAATGAAAGAAAACAAAAGGGGTATCGTGAAAGAGAAGAAGAAAAACACAGCCAATAAAGAAGAATAAAAATAGAATCCTTCTCTTAAAGCTCTAAAAAAATGAGATCTATTATTTTTATGAGATATCTTCATTCTTTGTCCGCAAAGAACCTCAGCAAAAATTAGTGATTGAAGGCCCACAAACCCTTTAATACTATTTAAGGTCACCCGAAATAAATATTTGAAGATTAGCTAAGGGCGTTAAACGACCGAAGCCCCCAAAAACTGTTTCAATGATATACGTATACCGTAAGCGTTCACAGGTTAAAAGGTTTCCCGCTGAAAGCGG
>JAGYMO010000206.1 GCA_018400255.1 Deltaproteobacteria bacterium | reverse complement strand
GCAGGCCTGTATGCAAATGCATAGGCAGGAAGGCAACCCTGAATAACGCCTTCAGCGGGAAACCTTTTAACCTGTGAACGCTTACAGATATGTAAATGTCCCGTAGTTTCCTCCTGCCGGTGGAGCCCCACGGGCTAGCCCGTGGCACCACTTGGTTTCGCCGATTCGCTTCGCGAAAGGCGGGGCTTAGTGGTGCGACATCCCGACTATAGGCGCATTCATCCACGGCTAAGGACGTGGCTTTCTGCGGCCGGGGTAAAAATCCCCTTACGTTAAATATACCCCGTTGTTTTTAGCAAATTCTAAATAGCCAGAATTTTCTTAATCTTGTCTTCTGCACTATTTTCCACATATTTTATATGTTTCCTAAGAAATTTCTTGGCATATGTATAATTTCCCTCTTTCAATATATCAATAATGGTCTTATGATCTTTAAGTGAAACCTCTCTTTGACCTTCTTTAGCAAGATAAATCAGCTGATACCTTCTGAGGGATATAGCTAATGTCCTGTATAATTCTATGAGTCTATAGTTATTGGACAGTTCTACAAGGTTAAAATGAAAACCTGAAATAACCGTAAATTCATCAGGCTTTTTAAATAAATCATTGCCGGCTTCCTCAATAGATGCCATGGTTTCATGGGGCGATTCTTTAACCCTCTTTTGAATGCAGTCAATAGCATAACATTCCAAAAGCACTCTGATCCCAAAGAGTTCTTTCAAATCTTGCAGACTTATATCAGTAATATAGGAGCCTTTTCTTGGTAGTGTAAATATAAGGCCCTCTCTCTCTAAGATCCTGAAGGCCTCTCTAACAGGTGATCTACTTATGCCAAGCTTAGACGCTACATCAGATTCATTGATTTTGCTCCCTGGTCTAAGCTCCCCTGTTATAATCCTTGTACGCAAGCTATCCAGCACTAATGTTACCAAACTCTTTGCTTCAGGCAACCCGCTCCATGATTTCCCGTTATGATTTTCCATATCAAAAAACATACTAACCAAATTAAGCCTAAATTATTTGTATCTTAGAATAACCAATTTTATAAAATCAGTCGATTGTCGACAATCCTATAATATTATCATTATTTGTCAAGCAAAAAAGTAGAGAATGATTTCCATATATCAGAAAACCATATATCAGAAAACTTGATTTCAAAAAAAAATAATGGTAGAATATGGCAAAAAATTGATTGAAGAATCTAAGTACTGAACTTATCTTATTAGTGGATTTTAAACGTTTTAGATAATAAGCAAAATTTATAATAACGAAATTTAGAGGAAAACTTTTCTTTATAAAAGACTACTAAGATTTCACATGCAATTTCTGAGGTCTTTACTTCAAAAATAGAGCAATAGAGGAGGAAGATAAATAAATGTCACTCAGTTTTGATGAGGCAGTAAATGAAATTCAGCAAGCTATCGATAGGGATGCCCGAAATACCTATTCAGAAGAGGTGCTGAAGAGATTTTATGATCCTAAGTATATGGGAAAAATAACGGATCCACATGGGTACGCAAAGATAAAAGGCTCATGTGGTGACTCCATGGAGTTTTTTTTAACTGTCCATGATGAGAAAATAACGGCCGCGCAGTTCATGACTGATGGATGCGCAACCACTATTGCCGCAGGAAGCATGGCATGCGAATTAGCGATGGGAAAAACCATTAAAGATATACCTAAGATAAGCCAGGGAGAAATCTTAAGTAAATTAGGTGGTCTTCCTGAAGAAAATGAGCACTGCGCTCTTTTAGCATCCGATACATTAATATGCGCAGCAAATAATTATAGTGAGTCAAAAAAGTCATCATGATCTAATCCTCTAACTCAAAGCCAAAAAATGGAAGGATATAAGGTTCAATATAAAAATTCCAATTTTGCTAAGCAAAGGATCTTGCTTGATGGAAAAAAATTTAATCATTGCGAGTTTAAAGATTGTATCATAGTACTTGAGAAAGGTGAAACGGACATCTCCGGCTGCAGCTTTGAAAACTGTAAATTGATGCTCACAGGGAATGCATATACCATTGGAAAAATAATAAAATTATTCACAAGACAAAGCCCCTTAAAGGTTCTGGATATTGACGAACCACTCTTTGAAAAAACGTAACTATCAATCTCCTATTGTTTTTCTATATCGTATGCAGTTTTCATTGTTGTTGTTATGGTCAATGAAAGAAATATGCGTTATGTTCCTGTAGGCCCTTTCTTTTGCCTTTTCAAGCGTTGAGTCACCCGCTATTACATGCAAAACCCTTCCGCCATCTGTTACAAGACCTTTTTCTGAGTCTTCTCTTACCCCTGAAAAATAAACGGTAACACCTTTCTCTATCGTATCTAACCCTCTTATCTTGTGCCCTTTCCCGTATCTACCCGGGTAGCCTTTGTTCCAACCCTTGCTTGCCCTTGAGCGACCTTCCATAGCAACTACATCTACGTAATACTGGTTATTCCATACAAGTTTAGTCTTATCTAAGGTGCCCTCCGAGACACCCATTCCTATCTCAAATAAATCCGTACTCAATTTCCTCGACAGGACCTCCCATTCTGGATCACCATGCCTGACATTTAATTCAAAGACATCGAGTTTGTTATATGGGTCAAGATTCAATCCAAAATACAATACCCCCCTATAATCCCATCCTAACCCTAAATCTCCACGATTATAAATAGCATTCACCGTTGGGTTTACAATCTCCTTTATAATTCTATTAATAAGCCATGGGGTAGTAAGCTTATGAGGCACATAGCACCCGGTACCACCGGTGTTAAGATTCCCGCCAAAAGCGCTAATAGAATCTCTATCAATTGGGTCAAATGCCTTTTTGTAATCCTGCACAAACATCTTCAAGGGCAACATATGCTCGCCATCAAGATAGACAAAAAAAGAAATCTCTGTTCCATATTTCATTTCTTCAATCACAACCTTTTCGCCAGATTTTCCAAAGACCCTGTCTATCATTATACTTTGAATGGCATTTTCAGCTTGCTCGACATCTTCACAACCAATGGCACCCTTCCCTGCGGCGAGGCCATTTGATTTTACAAAAACCTGGTATCCTATATTTCTGACATATTGTTTTGCGTCTTCTGGATTATTGAAAACCCTATATTCCGGCTTTGGCACGCCTATTTCCCTCAATATGTTATCTGTAAATTCTCTATCACTCTCTAATCTAACGTACTGCATCTTTGGGCCGACTGTCTTTATACCATTCTCATTGAGGATATCCACCAAACCTTCTTCAAGGGGGTTCTCAGATCCTATATCAACAAGGTCGATTTCTTTCTCTATTGAAAATTTTACCATTTCGTTAAAGTCTCTGATGTCTACAGACTCTATCAATCCCCTTTTACCTTTAGGTGTATAAGAAACACCCGCATTTCCAGGCAAAAAGTAAACCTTTTCTACGTGTTGACTATCTCCATATTTATCAGCGAGGGCGTGATCCCTTCCCCCGGTACCATATACAGCAACCTTCATTTTTTTCTCCTCCAGGCAAATATGCTATTCACAGATATATAACCGCTGTTCAAGTATCATAAGAAACTTCCAAAAACTAATTAATACGTTCAAAAATAATGAGAATATTATATTCGAATAAACTTATATTGGCTTATATAAGGTTGTCAACACTAATTCCATGCACGTACCGAAACCACTGTTTAGGCATTATTACAATCATATCGCATGACCTCTAATCAGCAATTTATATGAAAATAAGGCAGCGCGTACCTTTAAATCATTATCCTGTTTGTAAAAATGAAGGCTACAATTCCTTCGAATTTACTGTGATACTTAAATTTTCATATGCCTTTAATTTTTTGCCTTTAATTTTTTTTTCATCAATGTTAAATAAACGGGTATAAAAAGACAAATTGGACAGTGTGTTAGTTTTATTGCAAAGGGATAAAAAATGACGATAAGATACAAAAATATTGAGACAAAATTAATTCATGCCGGCGAACCAAAACCACGAATAAGCGGCGCGGTCAGCATGCCCATATTTCAATCTTCCACATATGAGTACACGGGAATCTCCGGTTATAATGATCTAAAATACATTCGATTAAACAATACACCAAATCATGTAACACTCCATGAAAAACTTTCCGCCCTGGAAAACGCTGAAGACGCACTTGTAACAGCCAGTGGTATGGCAGTAATCTCAACCGTAATTCTAACTATACTGTCGCCAGGGGATCACTTTTTGGCCCAAGAATGTTTATATGGAGGTACATTTGATTTTATCACAAAAGATCTCTCTACTATGAACATAACAGTGGATTTTATAGATGGCGATGATCCAGAGTCATGGGAGCAAAAACTGCGACCTACCACAAAAATGATCTATGTGGAGACAATGAGCAACCCTTTGTTACAAATCGCTGACCTTGAGGCTGTTTCCAGGTTTTCAAAAGAGCATAATATAGTATCTGTAATAGATAACACCTTTGCTAGTCCTGTCAATTTTCGTCCACCTGAATGGGGCTTCGATCTATCCCTTCATAGTTGCACAAAATATCTTAACGGGCACTCTGACATTGTAGCTGGTGCTGTTATAGGTCTTAAAGGGCTGATAGAACAAATTACACATAAGCTCAACCACCTTGGTGGTTCTTTGGATCCCCATGCCTGCTTTCTTCTCTATCGTGGCCTTAAAACTTTAGCAGTCAGGGTTAGATACCAAAACGAAAGTGCGCTTAAGATTGCAAAATTTTTAGAAAAACATCCGGCTGTCAAACAAGTGAACTATCCCGGTCTTGAAAGCCACCCTAACCACGATCGCGCTTTAAAGCTATTCGATGGCTTTGGTGGTATGCTTAGTTTTGAAATTGACGGAGATGCCGATACGGCAGACCGTTTTATTCAGCATACAACAATTCCTGTATGTGCTCCAAGCCTTGGAGGAGTAGAGACCCTTATTACCAGGCCAGTAACTACATCACACTCGGGTTTGTCCCCAGAGGAACAAAGAGCTCTTGGCATATCAGACAGACTTATAAGATTCTCCGTTGGAATAGAGGCTACTGATGACTTAATCGAAGACCTTGATCAGGCACTAAATACGGAA
>JAGYMO010000205.1 GCA_018400255.1 Deltaproteobacteria bacterium | reverse complement strand
TTCGCGAAGCGAATCGGCGAAACCAAGTGGTGCCACGGGCTTGCCCGTGGGGCTCAACAGTTAGGCTTATGCATTGATTTAGCAGATTGACTTTGTAAAAAGCAAGGATTAACCTACTAGTCTTCTATTTTACAACACATGTAAGTATACAATACTCTATCAGAAAAGGGAATAAGGAAAGCATTATATGGATATAAAAAGAGATTATTACGAAGATATTCAATTGTTGGACAGTCAAGCTGTCTGGTTTTGGTTTGTAATGCTCTTAATCTCTTTACTGATTTTTCCATTTATCGCACCAAACTATTATATCTATATGGCTAATTATATGGCTATTAACGTCATAGTGACCGTGGGTTTGAATATATTGGTGGGATACACGGGACAAATATCCTTGGGCCATGCTGGCTTTTTTGCCATTGGGGCCTATATGACAGTTCTTTCTATGACCAGATTTCACCTTCCGTTTTTTTTGGCACTCTTACTCGGTGGATTGATTGCGGCATTCTTTGGTTTCATATTGGGATTGCCGGCTTTAAGGCTTGAAGGACCGTATCTTGCAATTGCAACGTTAGGATTTGGTATGGCCATAACGCAGGTTATTGGCCGGTGGCAGATATTTGGCGGCAGGATGGGCATTGAGGTGCCAAGTCCCTCCTTTGGTTCTTATATCCTGAATAGTGATATAAAACTATATTTTTTGATTGTTACCATTGCATTTCTTCTTACAATGATGGCCAGAAACCTTATGAAGACAAAGGTAGGTAGGGCTTTTATTGCAATCAGGGATAGCGACATAGCGGCTGAGACCATGGGCGTTAATCTAGTATACTATAAAACAATGGCCTTTGCTGTAAGTGCCTTTTATGTCGGTATTGCAGGAGGTCTAATGGCATTTTTGCTGGGTTTTATCAACCCAAGCTCATTTAACTTTATCCTTTCAATCTACTTTCTGGCCTTCGTTATCGTTGGAGGTCTGGGATCAATTTTTGGTTCCATAATGGGTGGCGTAGTTATGACGTGGCTGATATTGGTATTGGACAAAGTTCAGGAATTTCCGTATCTGGGAGAGGCATTAATATTATTTTCGACAAAGTGGATGAACCTTTCAGGGCTCCCAAATATTTCCAGTATCATTTTCGGACTTATAATCGTGCTGGTAGTGGTATTTGAGCCTCTTGGCCTGTATGGTTTTTGGATAAGGACAAAGATTTATTGGAGGACATGGCCTTTTTAGAAGGTATTAAAAACAATCTTATTTTACAAAAGGAGTATTCATGTTTGTCCAGCTTTTTATCAGCGGAATTGCCTTTGGGAGCCTTTATGCCCTTATTGCTCTTGCAATGGTAATAATTTATAAGACATCTGAGGTTCCAAACTTTGGGCAGGGTGAAATGGCAATGCTATCTACCTTTGTTGCATACGCCCTGCTTGAAAATTATGGTTATTCATTTACCATATCTTTTACCGGCTCATTACTTTTTGCTGCATTGTTAGGCATATTCTTGGAATTCGTTTTTCTCAGGAGGGCAAAAGAACCTAACGTGCTCAGTCTAATGTTGATTACCCTGGGATTTCAGATGATCCTATATGGCCTGGCCAGCTGGAAATGGGGTGCTGATCAGAGGAATTTGGCCTTTCCGGTCTCTGATTTCGATACCATCCAAGTCGGCTCAGCCGTGTTAAGTTATCTCAATATAGCAACTATACTTATCACGCTTATACTGATGTTCATCCTATTTCTGTTTTTTAAATACACGAAGGTTGGAATCGCCATGAAGGCGACACAGCAAAATGCCGTTGCCGCAAAAATTAATGGTATAAGAACGAATCGCATACTATCTATTACATGGGCTATGAGTTCAGTTATAGGGGCAGTTGCCGGCATACTGCTTGCCCCAATAGCAACCCTCGACCCGAATTTGATGATGGATCCGCTGATCAAGGGTTTTGCATCCGCTGTACTTGGGGGGATGACAACGCTGGTTGGAGCAGCGTTTGGGGGTTATATGCTCGGGATTATTGAGAATTTGTTCGGTGGCTACGTCTCTCTTGAATTTAAATCGGTCGTAGCATTTGGTATTATCGTATTAGTACTGTGCTTCAAACCAAGTGGGCTTTTTGCAAAACATTATGTAAGAAAGGTATAGGGCCTTATAAGAAATTCACGATGTTTACATTTCATAGCAGAAGTAACCCGGCAGATTTATTACCATTATGATACTCTCTTACTGCCCTGTTAGGCGCTTGCTTGTTTTAAATTTGAGAGCTAAAAAGGCTTTTCAGGATGCATTAAGATAAATGTTAAAAAAGGTAGAAATGGCACAAGATCAATTTTTTTCCGTGGATAGGCTTTATATAAGCTTTGGTGGTTTAATTGCTGTTGATAATATCAGCTTTGATGTAGAAAAAGGTTCAATTTTTTCGATCATCGGACCTAACGGAGCGGGAAAAACCACAATTTTTAATTGTATTAGCGGGCTTTATAAACCCGGCTCAGGCTCAGTTTATTTTAAGGGTGAGGCTGTAACAGGCCTTAGACCACACAAGATTGCAAGGAAAGGAATTGCCCGAACATTTCAGAATATAGAACTTTTTTCAAGAATGACTACAATGGAAAACTTAATGCTTGGCCGCCATGTTCATATCAAGACCGGAATTTGGAGTGGGGCCACATTTTTTAGGAGGAAGTCACCAGCAGCAAGGGAAGAGGTAAAACACCGGGAACAGGTGGAGAGGATAATCGATCTGCTTGATTTGCAATCGGCAAGAAATCAGTTTGTAGGGGGTCTTCCATACGGAACTCAGAAATTAATAGAGCTTGGAAGGGCTCTAGCATTAGAGCCGGAACTTCTCCTTCTCGATGAACCTTCTGCAGGAATGAACTCAGAGGAGAAACAGGACCTTATTTTCTGGATAAAGGACATTCAAGAAGAATTGGGTGTTACAATACTGTTAATTGAACATGATATGAAGATGGTTATGGATATATCGGACAGCATATTGGCTATAAATTTTGGAAAGTTTATTGCAGAAGGAGAACCGGAAAAAATACAGCAACATCCTGAGGTGCTAAAGGCATATTTAGGGGAGGATGATGGAATTGACTACCTTACTTGAAATTAAGAACATCGAGACTTTTTATGTACTGATATATGCCTTGCGGGGTGTTTCATTAACAATAGACGAGGGAACTATTACCGCTATCCTTGGAAATAATGGTGCAGGCAAATCCACTATATTGAAGACGGTCATGGGGCTTTTGGATGATCAGCCAGACAAAGGCACTATTGAGTTTATGGGCAAAAGGATTGATGGGAAGGACACTGAAGATATAGTAAAAATGGGAATTTCCTATGTTCCTGAAGGCAGGGAGGTGTTCGAAGAACTTACCGTAAGAGAAAATTTGCTTATGGGTGCCTATCGAAGGCACGACCGGCTTGGCATTAAAGATGACTTTAGAAAAATTTATAACCTTTTTTCAGTACTTGAAAACAGGGAAGGGCAATTAGCCGGTACCCTCTCTGGAGGAGAGCAGCAGATGCTTGCCATTGGACGAGCATTAATGAATCGGCCTAAGCTGCTTTTCCTTGATGAGCCTTCCCTTGGTCTTTCGCCTATTCTTGTTAAACAGATTTTTGGCATTATAAAGGCAATAAATAAGGAAGGGGTTACCATGCTCCTGGTGGAGCAAAATGCCCGGATGGCCCTTTCTATTTCTGATTTAGGGCTTATTTTGGAGAATGGAAGATTTGTTATGAAGGGCAAATCAAAAGATTTAATGTTAGATAAGGATGTCCAGGAATTCTACATGGGAATGAAATCCGAGGCATCTGCTAAGGGATATCAACGCTGGAAGAGAAAAAAAAGGTGGAGATAAAAGGTGGAATTTCAGACTACACCCCGTGTTTTTCGAGATACAGTTAAGAAATATGGCAATAGGGTTGCCTTACGAAAAAAGGAATATGGAATATGGCACGATATATCCTGGAATGAATATTTTAACAATGCCAGGTATGTCGGCTCTGCACTTATTTCAATGGGCCTTGAGAAGGGGGAATGTGTCTCAATTTTAGGTGATAATTGTGCTGAATGGGTTATAATTGACATGGGCGTGCAGTGTGCTGGAGGTGTAAGTACAGGAATCTACTCTACCAATGCATGGTCTGAGGTTGAATATGTCATTGAAAATTCTGATTCTAAATTTCTTTTTTTAGAGAACGAGGAACAGCTTGATAAATGGATTAACTTTAAAGATGAAACACCTCTTCTGAAAAAGGTTATAGTATGGGATCTTGAGGGGCTTAGAAATTTTGAAGATCCTATGGTTATGACGTATCAAGATTTTTTAGAGGTAGGCAGAAAGTTTGCTGAAAAGAATCCAGGCGTTATTGACAAAAGGATGGACGATTTAACGACTGATGACTTGTCAGTGCTTATTTATACGTCAGGTACAACCGGCCCTCCTAAGGGTGCCATGCTAACGCACAGGAATGTTATGTGGATGGGCCAGGCAATTATCAAAGATAATCCAATTTATGATAATGACGAGGTATTATCTTTTCTGCCATTATGCCATATTTTTGAGCGTATTTTCTCAGTTTTTGCACATATTAGCCATGGGTATACCGTCAATTTTATAGAAAGCCTCGATACTGTTAATGATAATATGAGAGAGATATCACCTACAGTAGGGTATTCAGTGCCACGTATATGGGAAAAGTATCTCTCAGCGGTATATATCAAAATGTCTGATGCCACGTGGTTTAAGAAATTTGTATTTGCAGTGGCATTAAATATTGGGAAAAAAAGGGCTTCCCTGAGGATGAATTTCAAACCGGTACCCATTTATTTAGAAATCTTTTATAGAATTATGTATCTATTAGTCTTTGCAAAACTTAAGGAAAGGTTGGGCTTTGATAGACTTAGAATTGCATATTCAGGCGCCGCCCCTATATCACCTGATGTCCTTCATTTTTTTCAGTCTATAGGCGTTAATCTTGTAGAAGGTTACGGACAGACTGAGGGGACAGGGGTGACATGTGTATCAAGGGCCGACAAGGTAAAATTTGGTACAGTTGGGCCTCCTCTGAAGGGCACAAAGCTGAAGATTGCAGATGATGGCGAGATACTGGTAAACTCTCCCAGTGTTTTCAAGGGCTATTATAAAGACCCCGATTCCACAAAGGAAAGCCTAAAGGATGGATGGCTTTACTCAGGTGATATTGGTGAGTTGGATGAAGACGGGTATCTAAAGATTACAGACAGAAAGAAGGATATTATAGTTACATCAGGCGGCAAGAATATAACGCCTCAATATATAGAAAACAAGCTTAAATTCAGCCCCTATATTAATGATGCGGTTATTATTGGTGATAAGAGAAAATATATAACGTGCCTTATCATGATAGATGAAGACAATGTAGCAAAATATGCTCAGGATAATAAAATTCAATTTTCGACCTATAGGGATTTAACGCAACATCCTGAGATTATAAACTTTATTCAGGAAGAAGTTGACAAAGTAAATGAGACTATTGCAAGGGTTGAGCAAATAAAAAAATTCACTATATTACCCAAGAAGCTCTACGAAGAGGACGGAGAGGTAACCCCTACTATGAAGGTAAAAAGAAAATATGTTAATGAAACCTTCAGTGATTTAATTGAGGCAATGTATAAAGGAAGGTGATATAATTACTATTATTCTCATTATTAGAAAAGTAAAAGAGGGTGTTTCCAAGCCATTTTTCCTGGAAGGATGTTAAGTGCTTTAACTTAATAACAATATAGGGAGGATAAAGATGAAAAAAAGAGTTGTATTTACATTGTTTAGCCTTGTTTTAGCATTGTTAGTTTTCATTCCCTTTTCATGGGCGGAAAGGGGGGTGACTGATACAGAAATCCGTATTGGCCAATGGGGGCCTCAGACAGGACCAGCTTCGCTTTGGGGAGCGGTTGCAAGGGGCACTGGTTGTTATTTCGACATGATTAATGCTGAGGGGGGAATACACGGAAGGAAGATTAAATATTTTCTTCGAGATGACGGCTACATGCCTGCCAGAACCAAGGCTATAGCAAAAGAGCTAGTGGAGGATAAAGAAATATTTGCATTTGCCTCTGGTGTAGGAAGCGCAACGGGAATGGCCGTCAAAAGGTATCTTCACAAAAATAAGGTGCCCTGGGTAGGACCTGCTGCGGGCTCAACACATTGGGGATACCCTCCAACTAAGTATCTTTGGGGGACATATCCATTGTACTGTGATGAGGCAGCAATACTCATAGATCACGCTGTCAATACGCTTAAAAAGAAGAGGATCGCATTTTTTTATCAGAACGATGACTATGGAAAAGAAGGGCTTTATGGCGCGCAATTGGCCCTCGAGAAGTATGGTATGAAGCTGGTGGCGGAGGTATCTGCTGAGCCACTGGATACAGATCTTTCCTCTCATGTAATGAAATTAAAGGCCTCAAATGCAGATTGTGTACTCAACTGGGTTCTTCCGAAACATGGGGCTATTGTGCTCGGCACTGCCGCCAAACTGGGATTTAAACCGCAGTGGATGACTACAAGTACACTGAGCGATACGCCAATTATGTATAAGATTACAAAAGGTCTATATAAAGATGTGTTTTTTACCACCTTTGCAGAGCTTCCAGAATCTGACTTTCCATTATTAAAAAAATACAAAAAGGCCCAGGAGCAATTCGCACCAAAGGAGCGCTGGGGTGTATTTTTCTATGCAGGCTTTTATTTTGTAGAACCCATGGTGGAGGCACTTAAGAGATGCGGTAGGGATCTTACCATAGAGAATTTTGTCAAGGCAATGGATTCTATTAAAGATTTCCAGGGCATTGGGCCCGTAAATTCTTTTGGCCCAAACAAGAGACAGGGCACACGATCTTCCTTTGTGGGAAAGTGTGTTGAAGGGGGTGAATCTGTCCGGATAACAGACTGGATGCCATCCGGCATTGATGTTAACGAGGTTATTAAACGGGCATATAATAGATAAATTAAATATGATTTTATCTACAAATTATTTTAAGGATCTGGAGAAATTAGCCATGAAAAGTTATATATCAAGAAAGGTATTTTATTATGTATTTTCCATTATTTTAGTTTCATTGGCCTTTGCGGGATGCGCCCATACAGAGAAGGAGTTCAACCCTGATATTACAGGACCTCAAATGATCTGTGAGCCGGATGTTGTAAGGCTTGGTGTAGCTAAAGTTATGGACACGCAGTTTGTATTCCGGGGAAAAGGCTTTCAGCCAGAGGATTCAGTCTTTATCACAATGTTAGGCGTCAAAAAAGGCGATAAAAAAGTTGACGTACCAGTTTTTGAGGGAGAGGTCGATAAAAAAGGCTGTTTTGAAATAAAGACACAACCAGGTTATGATCCAGCAGGCCTCACCTTTAAGATCGGTATTTTATTGAGGGCAAAGACCGGCAGCAACGAAAAGGGGGAGACAATACTCATCGTTAGCGAACCGCCAATACCTGAGGGTGTTTATACCATGAGGGCGGTAAGTATGGAATCGGACAAAACGGCCGAGTGCACATTGCTTATAAAAGGACCATCTTTTGTGGATAAGATGAAAGACTGGATTGGAGGATTAATGGGAAAAATTGTTAAAGAATAGTTCTTTCACCATACGGGTCAAGGTTTTCGTTTCTATTTTTTGCCGTTATTTTCCTTTTAGCACTTTAATCCTTTACCCCGACCGCAGAAAGCCACGGCTTTAGCCGTGGGTGAATGCGCCTA
>JAGYMO010000204.1 GCA_018400255.1 Deltaproteobacteria bacterium | reverse complement strand
TCATAGCTCATAGCTGATAGCTCATAGCCCATAGCTGAAAGAAGCTCATAGGTTACAGATGGTGCTATAGAATTTACCCAAATCGCCATTTAAAACTAACCCTTTGACAGGCTGTAATCTTCTCCGAAGAGGGAAAAAAGGGGAAGAAAAGGGGACAATTTTATTTACATACAGGGGGTAAAAAGTTTTGACAATCAACATCTAAGTCCATATTTTTGGAAAAATTACCGTTAGGAATCCAAAGGTACATCATTTACCAATTCATTCTCTCTGAGTATATCTTGATTATCCCCAAGTATATCTTGTCTCTCAAAATAGAGGGGAATTCCAGATGGATAGGTTCTTAAATACAAAAGCATATACTATTGTATTAAATATTTGACTATTGCAGGCCATTTCAGTAATATTTTAACTAACGTTAGGTTTATGAGAAATGCATAAGGGTTGCACACACTTTATAGCCTTTCTTTTTTGTTACTCGCTTTTACATCTAAAAAAAGAAGGTAGCCCTGTGTGTTTATATTCAAATCAAATAAATCAAATCTGCATTTTTTGGGAAAGCTGGCTGAAACATGGTTAAGGATAAGAATTTTTCAACATCCCCTCGAAAGGCATTGATTCTTCAAGAGGCTGCGCATCTTTTTAGAGAAAAGGGATATATGGCCTCAACTCTTAGAGAATTGGCGAAACGTTCAGGTGTTCAAGGAGGAAGCATATATCATTATTTTTCGTCAAAACAAGAGATTCTTTACCAGATAATGGACTCTACCATGGCAAGCCTTCTTTTCAATCTAAAGGAGATCATCAGAGATGAAAAAGACCCTGTGGAGAAACTGAAAAAGGCCATAAGGTTTCATATTGAGTACCACGTTAAGAATCCAGATGAGACCTATGTAACTGATTCGGAAATACGAAGCATCACAAAAGGGGCGTATGATCGCATTGTAAGAAAAAGAAGTAATTATGAAAAAATATTTATTCAGATTATCGAGGAGGGAATTAAGAGTGGCGGTATTATTGTAAATGATGTTAAATTAGTCGCTATTGCTATACTTCAGATGTGTACAGGGGTTTCACATTGGTTTAAGGAAGATGGATTACTTAGCATGGAAGAAATTGTCGATGAGTACATCAATTTTTCCTGCTGGGGCCTCATAGGAAAGACTGGGAAATGAATCGCCTTTTAATCAAGGCAAACTCTTTGACCCTGCCATCTAGCTCGTCTAATTTTAAACAGTGTAGTGCGCTTTTATAATCATACTGGATGAAAGATACTGGAGGTGAGAATATTGGCTGAGGCAAAGAGAAAGGCTGTTGTTAACGTAATGAGAAATTTGTAAGGGGGATATTATGCAAAAAGTGGGAAACAGATACGGCATACATAGAGTTCTTGAACCGAAACATGTTTTGCCGCAACCAGCGCTTCGTTTATCGAATGATTTTTCAGAGATTTATGATAATGAAATCTTGTGTGATGTAAGCACATTGAACATAGATTCCGCCTCCTTTACCGATATTAAGAAACGCGCTGACGGTAACCCTGAAAATATCTCCAGGATTATAATGGATATTGTTACGAAATATGGCAAACTCAAAAATCCATGGACAGGCTCTGG
>JAGYMO010000203.1 GCA_018400255.1 Deltaproteobacteria bacterium | reverse complement strand
TTGCCTTCCTGCCTATGCATTTGCATACAGGCCTTTAAGCAATTGATATATGAAGGCAAGAAGTACATTTCCGGGTAAGGCCGGGTTAAGTGCAACATCCTGGAATTAAGCACCCTCAGTTCCCACGTTTAACATTCAGGCTTATGGATTCTGTCTTTAGCTATTGAACCTTTGAACCTTTATCCGCCGTTTTTGTGGCGGGCAGAACGCTGAACCCGTGAACGGGTACAATAATTGATAGGAGGTATTAGGTGGAACTGATCGAGGGTATTTTATCAAGAAGGTCTATAAGGGCGTTTAAGCCTGAGGAGGTTCCAGAAAAACTTATAATTGAACTTTTAGAGATAGCCACACATGCACCTTCTGCCGTTAATCTTCAACCATGGGAATTTTTTGTAATAAAGGGCAACGTCCTGAGCGATCTAAAGGCAGCGTATTTACATGATTATCGTCGCGGAGAATTACCAAACCCCGATATTCCGGTAGGGCAAACAAGGGATATTGCCCCAGTGCTTGAGGGGGTTTATAAGGAAAGGCAGGTAGCCCTTGCCAAACAGATATTTGGGACAATGGACATAAACAAGGCAAACAAGAAGGAAAAATGGAGTGAAAGAATGGTCCAGTTTTACTATGCGCCTGCTATTATTGTAATAGTTGTAGATAGGATACTTCAAAGCGACTGGCCAATTTTAGATGTAGGTCTTGTTGCTGAAAACATTGCCCTTTGCGCGCTAGAGTTTGGGCTTGGCACCTGCATTATGCGGGCTATTGTGGATTATCCGGAAAATCTTAGAAAAATTGCATTAATCCCTGAATCGAAACGTATTATAATCGGCTTGGCTATAGGGTCTCCAGACTGGGATCATCCCATTGCCCGCATAAATACTGACCGTGAAAAGGTACAAAATCTTGTTACGTTCGCAGGATAGAGAAGGTATATTGAATTTCGATTTTCAAAACATACTAACGATTAGTGACAGGGCAAACCGATATTAAAAATTTTAAATTTAGAAAGAGAGAATAACAATGGATTTGATACATGCACTTGTGACAAATGTGGTGCAAACCAGATATGAGGATTTGCCGGCCCTGGCCATAGAGGTTTCCAAAAAATCTGTTTTAGATACCCTTGGATGCCTTATACTTGGCAGCTCTACACCAGAGGGAAAGGGCATCGTAGATTTTGTTCTTGATTATGGCGGCAAAAAGGAGGCCACTGTTCTGGTCTACGGCGGAAGGGTTCCTGCCTTTCATGCAGTTTTGGCAAACTGTACAATGGCGAGGGCTATGGACTTTGATGATGTATTTGAGGGCGGAAAGGGCAAGGGTGTTGCCGGGCATATTGGCGCTACATTTGTACCGGTAACCCTTGCGCTATCTGAGTACACTGAAAGGAATGTCAGCGGCAAGGAGTTTATTCTTGCTAATGTTCTCGGTTCAGACATTGCTTGCCGTCTTCGTATGTCGGCAACAAAATATCATGGATGGCAGGGCGAGACGTATTCGCCTTTTGGCGTTGTTGCAACAGGGGCAAGCCTGCTGGGTCTCGATGAAGATATGATAACAAATGCCATGGGCATAGCCTACACCCAGTGTGCTGGAAGTGCCCAGGGCTATGAAGAAGGGGCATCCACTGTTCCTGTGCAGCAAGGTTTTGGGGCAAGGTCAGGGGTTTTAGCATTAATGCTGGCCCAAAAGGGATTTACCGGATCAAAAAACATCTTGCAGGGGACCTATGGTTTTTATCCTGTTTACGACCGAAACGAATATGATGCTGAGATGGTCATAAGCAAGGTAGGCGAAAGATTTGAATCAGCGTATGTTAGCATTAAACCTTATCCAAGCGGCAAGGGCACCCATATCCCTATTGATGCGACAATGAAGATAATGAAGGACAACAATATAAGCGCGGATGACATTGAAGAGGTTATTGTTAATACAAGCGCCTTTGTGTATAACGCATGCGGAAAGGGGGAAAATAAATACAATCCAACAAACGTTAGAGATGCTCATTTTAGCGTGCCGTATGCGGTTGCTAATGCGGCCATAAGGGGAGGCCTGGAGCTGGCACATCTTACTGAGGAGGCAATAAAGAATAAGGATATTTTAGACCTTGCCCGTCGTGTAAAGGTAATTATAGACCCGGATTTGGATAAAATAGCAACTATTCCGCCTAATAGGGTTGAGATAAAAACAAAAAAGGGGTTGGCGTATGAAACATACATGGAATATGTATCCGGACACCCTGAAAAACCAATGAGCATGGGGCAGTGCATAGATAAGTTCAAAAAATGCCTTAACCATTCTGAAAGGCCTATCCCCGAGGCTAATGTTAACAAGCTGATACAGTTGATTGAAAACTTAGAAGACGTTGACGATGTCAGGGAGATTATTAACGCTATTACCCCTTTTCAATAGGAGTATGTAGTTATCTAAAAACCTATTTTTTTACCCCGACCGCAGAAAGCCACGGCTTTAGCCGTGGATGAATGCGC
>JAGYMO010000202.1 GCA_018400255.1 Deltaproteobacteria bacterium | reverse complement strand
AAGTTTACCATAATTAAAAGCCTTATCTCACGAGGTTGCGAGGTAACCGTTGTCCCCGCATATCTAACAAAGGATGAAATAAAGGCCTTGAGGCCTGACGGAATTA
Source organism: Deltaproteobacteria bacterium (assembly GCA_018400255.1). Lineage (GTDB taxonomy): Bacteria > Desulfobacterota > DSM-4660 > Desulfatiglandales > B25-G16 > M55B121. The sequence goes on along the minus strand of JAGYMO010000202.1, from coordinate 7,118 downwards.
TCCTGTCAAATGGTCCTGGGGACCCCGAACCAATTAAATATGCCGTCCGTACCATTCGAGATCTAGCCGAGCAGTACCCAATGTTTGGAATCTGCCTTGGTCATCAACTCTTAGGCCTCGCATTCGGCGGAAAAAGCTTTAAACTAAAATTCGGTCACCGAGGAGCGAATCACCCCGTAAAAAACCTTATTACAGGGAAGATAGAGATCACTGCACAAAATCACGGCTTTTGCATAGACATAGAATCAATAAAGGATCCCGGCATAGAAATAACCCATATAAACCTTAACGACCAAACCCTTGAGGGCATGAAACACAAATATTTGCCCATATTCTCGGTCCAGTATCATCCGGAGGCCTCTCCTGGTCCCCATGATTCACATTACTTATTCGACGACTTTCTTACAATCATGAAAAAAAGAAAATATGGCTAAAAATTATTTGCTTCCCTAAGCAGTATCTCTCGCTAGCCTTCTATTGGATACGCTTACTCTAATCCGGCCCCGCCTCTCGGCATTTTAGTTTACTTAGCCAAGGGGTTAATTTACGGCTATTTTTTAGGTTGAATGTGTCTCTGCCGGCTTGCCGAGTTGCCGTCTAAACTATTCGGTGCCCTGAATACGTATGTTTTACTCGCGTATTCCAAGCTTGAATCTGTTTTGCGGCACAAAACAACAATAAAATATCATGTACACACCATGCCAAAGAGAAACGACATATCAAAGATCATGATTATAGGTTCAGGGCCGATTGTAATTGGCCAGGCCTGTGAATTTGACTACTCAGGGACCCAGGCATGCAAGGCCCTTAAGGAAGAGGGCTACAAGGTTATTCTCGTAAACAGCAACCCGGCAACTATTATGACTGACCCGGAAATGGCAGACCGCACCTATATCGAGCCTATTACACCAGAGTTTGTGGCGAGAATTATAGAAAAGGAGCGCCCCCATGCACTGCTCCCCACTATTGGTGGCCAAACAGGGCTTAATGTCTCCGTTAAACTTGCCGAGATGGGCATACTGGAAAAATTTGACGTAGAAATGATAGGCGCCTCCATAGATTCAATCAACAAGGCGGAAGACAGGGATTTATTTAAGAGCTCCATGCAAAAAATCGGCCTTAAGGTGCCCAAGAGCGGCATAGCCCATGATATGGACCAGGCATTGGAAATCGCTTCTGAAATAGGATTCCCGATAATTGTTAGGCCTGCGTTCACCCTTGGTGGAAGCGGAGGCGGTGTGGCCTTTAACCGAGAGTACCTTGAAGGGCTTGTCTCTCGAGGGCTTGATGCAAGTCTTATAAATGAGATTATGCTCGAAGAATCAGTAATAGGATGGAAGGAATTTGAGCTCGAGGTAATGAGGGATAAAAACGATAATGTAGTAATAATATGCTCTATCGAAAACCTTGACCCCATGGGAGTTCACACGGGGGACAGCATTACGGTGGCCCCGGCCCAGACCCTCAGTGATGTTGAATACCAACGCATGAGAGACGCATCGATATCCGTTATAAGGGAGATTGGTGTAGAAACCGGCGGCTCAAACATACAATTTGCTGTCAATCCAAAAAATGGCGATATGGTCGTCATAGAAATGAACCCAAGGGTATCAAGGAGTTCGGCTCTTGCTTCCAAGGCAACGGGTTTTCCCATTGCGAAGATAGCATCAAAGTTGGCTATAGGCTATACGCTCGACGAACTTCCCAATGATATTACCAAGGAAACATTAGCCTCATTTGAGCCCACAATAGACTATTGCGTGGTTAAAATACCGCGGTGGACCTTTGAAAAGTTTCCAGACACAGATGATTACTTAACTACAAGCATGAAATCCGTTGGCGAGGCTATGTCCATAGGAAGAACATTTAAAGAGGCGCTGCAAAAGGGCCTCAGGTCCTTAGAAATTGGCTGTTTTGGCCTTGGCGCAGATGGAAGAGGTGTATTGGAGCGTGATGGCAGTCCATCCTCCATAGATAGCATAAAGGAGAAGCTTGCCAATCCAAACTCAGAGCGCATTTTTTATATTAGATACGCAATGAAGGCACATATGGACATAGAAACAATTCACCAATTAACAGGCATTGACTGCTGGTTTCTCTATCAGATAGACCAAATCGTAAAAACAGAGGATCAAATACGAAGAGCCGGCCTTCCCCTTCCCCCGGATTTGATGAGAAAGGCAAAGTCCTGTGGCTTCTCCGATGTTCAGTTGGCATACCTGCTTAATACAAGCGAGGACAAAATACGGGCCTATCGAGAGGAATTCCTCATTAACCCCGTCTATAAGCTAGTTGATACATGCGCCGCCGAGTTCGAGGCCCACACCCCTTATTATTACTCGACATACGAAGTCGAAAATGAGGCGAGAATCTCTGAGAAAAAAAAGGTTGTGATCTTGGGTGGCGGACCTAACAGGATCGGCCAGGGCATAGAATTTGACTACTGCTGTGTTCAGGCCTCCTTCGCGCTTAAAGAAGAGGGCATTGAAAGCATAATGGTTAACAGCAACCCGGAGACGGTTAGCACAGATTATGACACATCCGATAAGCTTTACTTTGAGCCTCTCACAATTGAGGATATTTTGAATATCATTAAAACAGAAAGGCCTTTAGGTGTCATAGTTCAGTTTGGAGGGCAAACGCCCCTTAACCTTGCCTCATCCCTCGCCGAGGCTAATATTACCATTCTCGGTACCCCGCCCCAGAGCATTGCCCTTGCGGAAGACAGGGAGCTGTTCAAGGAGGTTGTTAAAAAACTAAGGCTATCCCAACCCGATAATGGAACGGCTACTAATTTTAAAGAGGCCATATCCGTTGCAGAGTCAATAGGCTATCCCGTAATGGTTCGTCCGTCTTTTGTGCTTGGCGGACGGGCTATGCGTATCGTTTACGACAGGGCCTCTTTAGAGGAATATACAAAAAAGGCTATCATTGCATCCCCTGATCACCCTATCTTGATAGATAAATTTCTTGAAGACGCTATTGAAATAGACGTGGATGCTGTTTCCGACGGAAAAGAAACCATTATAGGGGGAATAATGGAACACATAGAGGAGGCCGGAATACACTCGGGAGACAGCGCATGTGTTCTGCCACCCCAGGGATTAACAAACTCGTTAATAGAAACTATAAAGCAAGAAACCAAGGCCATAGCTGGGGAGCTAAAGGTTTTAGGCCTTTTAAACATTCAATTTGCCATCAAGGGCCAAAATGTGTTCGTCTTAGAGGTAAACCCAAGGGCATCGCGCACCGTTCCTTTTGTAAGCAAGGCCACGGGCCTACCTCTCGCAAAGATTGCGACAAAGGTGATGCTTGGGAAGACACTAAAAGAGCTTGGTCTACAATATGAAATAACACCACGCCATGTTTCGGTGAAGGAGGCTGTATTTCCGTTTAATCGTTTCCCGGATGTCGACATCGTTCTAGGACCCGAGATGAAATCCACCGGCGAGGTGATGGGTATTGATGCAGATTTTGGTAGCGCGTTCTCAAAAGCCCAGCTATCAGCAGGCCAAAACCTTCCTACAAAGGGAACTGTTTTTATTAGTGTAAAAGACACTGATAAGGGCAAAATTTATCCTGTAGCAAGGGAATTTCTGGAAATGGGGTTTAACATTCTCGCCACGCACGGCACATCGAGCCATCTCGAAAATTTGGACCTTGCCAATAAACCGGTAAAAAAAATTGCTGAGGGACATCCAAACGTGTTAGATTATATAAAAAATGGCGATATCCAGCTTGTTATTAATACACCATCGGGCAAAATAAGTGCCAGGGGTTCTAACAAGATCAGGCAAGCTGTCTTAAGATATAGCATTCCTTACGCAACTACATTGTCAGGGGCCAGGGCCATTGCGTTGGGAATAAAGGCGCTTAAGTCAGGAATAAAAAATGTTAGCCCCCTTCAGGACTATCATAACGGATAATTGGTTTTTACTTAAAAGATTACAATGAACTTCTATAATAAACTAAAAGAAGATTGCGGTGTCTTCGGTGTATTTGGACATAAGGATGCCGCAAAATTAACCTATTTTGGCCTTTACGCCCTTCAGCACCGCGGGCAAGAAAGTGCCGGGATTGTTAGCTCTACAGAAAGGGAGATTAATGAACATAAGGGCATGGGTCTTGTCCCGGAGATATTCGATGAGAATATACTGGAAAAACTCCGCGGACATATATCCGTTGGTCATGTAAGATATTCTACAACGGGCTCCTCTGTTGCTAAAAACATCCAGCCCTTTGTAGTAAACTATGAAGGAAAGACCTATGCCATAGCCCACAATGGTAATTTAGTAAACGCAGGAAATATCAGAAGGGCCCTTGAAAAAAAGGGCTCCATTTTCCAAACTACCATGGATACTGAGGTCATTCTTCATTTGCTCGCCCACAGCATGCGGAAAGGCCTAAGCGAGGCGATCGTTAATGTTGTGTCCCAAATTAAAGGCGCCTATTCCTGTGTATTAATGACTGATGATACAATAATTGCCTTTAGAGACCCTAACGGGTTTCGCCCGCTTTCCCTGGGGCTTCTTGACAACGCCTATACTGTGGCCTCAGAAACCTGCGCCTTCGACCTAATAGAGGCCCAATATATCCGTGATATTGAGCCAGGAGAAATTCTGATCATCGATAAAAACGGACTTAAATCCATAAGGCCTTTTCCGAGACATAAGCATTCGTTCTGTATTTTTGAGCTAATCTATTTTGCCAGACCGGACAGCACGGTATTCGGGCTCGATGTTTACTCTGTTAGAAAGGCCCTTGGGGGAAAACTGGCCCGGGAGTATAGCATAGATGCTGATTTTGCCATGCCCTTCCCTGACTCCGGAAACTACGCAGCAATAGGTTTTTGCCAGAAATCAGGAATACCCCTGGAAATGGGCGTGATAAGAAATCACTATGTTGGCAGAACATTTATTGACCCGGTTTATTCCATGAGGGGGTTTAATGTAAAGGTTAAACTAAACCCGGTCAAGCATATATTAAATCAAAAAAAGGTTATAATTGTCGAGGATTCTATTATCCGTGGAACTACAAGCAAAATGAGGGTTAAGGCCTTAAGGGAGGCTGGGGCATGGAATATTCACATGGTTGTTAGTTGTCCTCCAACTAAACACCCATGTTTCTACGGTATAGACTTTCCTACGGAAGATGAACTCATCGCCTCGGGAAAATCTGTGGATGAGATAAAAAACTATATCGGCCTCGACAGCTTGTCATACCTGAGCCTTGATGGAATGGTCGAGGCGACAGGGTTACCTAAAAACGATTTCTGTTTAGCCTGCTTCAATGGAAAATACCCTGTTAATCCTGAACTGGGTATATCAAAATCATACCTTGAAACATAAGTATCTTAAAAATAACCGGCAGGGAATGCTGAAAAAGGTTATCCTCTTATTGCTTCGTCTATTAAATCCCTTGTCTCTTTGGGATTGGCCCTTCCGTTGGTCTTTTTCATCACCTGCCCTATAAGATAACTGATCGATTTTGTATTTCCCTGTCTTATCTGTGAAACAGCCCCGCGGTTCTGGAGTAAAACCGTATCTACAGTTTTTTTAAGCTCATCTTTGTTCTCAATTGGCTCGAGGCCTTTTTTCTTAATTATATCAAGAGGCTCAGTCTCGTCATGAAACATTTCCTCAAGCACAGTCCTGCCTATGATATCTGTAATATCACCATTTGAAAGAAGATTAATAAGCATGGAGAAACGTTCGGGTGTAACCGGGCATTTTTCTATAGGAATAGAGGAGGCATTTAACAGCTTAAAAAGCTCCTTTATTATCCATTTGCTAGCCCTGCTCGTATCGCTGCAGATGGGTACGCAGCTCAAAAAATAATCAGATACGCCTTTTTCTTTAGTTAAAATAACCGCATCTCCCGCTGGTATTCCATAGTCCTTTATTATTCTATTCGCCTTTTGTTCAGGGAGTTCCGGGGTTTCATTCGTGAGCTTCTCAATATATCCTCGGTCAAGGTCAATGTCTACCAAATCGGGTTCTGGAAAATAACGGTAATCCGGTGCGTTCTCCTTGCTCCTCATAGGAACCGTCACCTTGCTTGCTTCATCATACAGTCGTGTCTCCTGGATAATAGTTTCCCCTGCCCTAAGTTTTCCTGATTGCCTTTTTATCTCGTATGAAAGTGCCTCTAAAACCAATTTAAAGGACGCCATATTTTTCATCTCAACGCGGTTTCCAAACTCCTTTGAACCCTTCTGCCTTAGAGATATGTTCGCATCACAACGAAGTTCACCCTTTTCCATTCTGCATTTGCTAACACCTATATACCGCAGTATCTGCCGTATTTTCTCTAAATAAAGCCGTGCCTCCGTGAGAGATCGTATTGGGTTTCTCGTATGATCAGCTACAATCTCAATTAAGGGAACACCCGCCCTGTTAAAATCAACGAGGCTATATGTAGATGTCTTTAATGAGCCTGAAGCATGTAATAATTTACCTGCATCTTCCTCCAGATGGACACGTTTTATGCCTACCTTATACTCTTTCCCATTATCGTCCATTATCTCTAAAAACCCATCTGTGCAAAAAGGGAACTCGAATTGGGATATTTGATAGCCCTTGGGCAAGTCAGGGTAAAAATAGTTCTTTCTGGCAAAGCCGGCATGGTTAGCAATAGTGCAATTTAGTGATAATCCTGCCCTAACACAATGTTCAACAGCCATGCGGTTTAGCACCGGAAGGGCTCCGGGCTGCCCCGTGCAAACAGGGCAAACATTCGTATTGGGCGGTGCGTCAGAATTTGTTGAGCACTTACAAAAAAGCTTTGTTTTGGTATCAAGCTCTGCGTGTACCTCAAAGCAGATGATAACATCAAAATTCATTTATCTGCCTCTCTTTAATAGCTGGCATGCATATGCTACACGAAGGACCATTTCCTCATCAAATGGCCTTCCTATTATTTGAAGGCCGACCGGCAATCCATCTTCGGAGCAATCCACGCTTATTCCTGGAAGACCAGCAAGGTTCAGAGACACAGTGTATATATCAACAAGGTACATCTGTAATGGTTCGTCAATCTTCTCTCCTATATTAAAGGCGACGGATGGCGATGTAGGTGTAATAATGCAGTCAACCGACTTAAACGCGTCTTCAAAATCA
>JAGYMO010000201.1 GCA_018400255.1 Deltaproteobacteria bacterium | reverse complement strand
AAGCCGTGGCTTTCTGCGGTCGGGGTAAAATGACTTTTTACGAAACCATCAATACCTGGTAATTACCCTCTTGCAAAAGGTATGATTTTCTGCTACTCATAAAAAGACTATTTTTTTGGCCGTATATGGTTTAATGAGGGCACATTTTTAGTTCCGTCATATTGATTCTTGATAATAAGGCTGATCTAAAATCAGGTTTATTAACAGGCTGATATTTTACCAAACACAGTCTTAGCATAGGGGGAAAAAATGAAGGGAAATAGATCTTTATTGCTTCTATTCTTTGTGTTTATAGCAGCTGGACTGGCAGCATTATTTTTTGCCTATTACGGAAACGGAGGCGGGAAAAAACAGGCCTCTCAAGAGACTGAGGTGCCGGTTAAAAAACCTGGGGAAGATGAAGGTGTTAGCTCAACGGCCATAAAGACAGAGGAGATGCAGGAGGGAAGCGGTGAGGATTCTGGTGATAAGGTGCAAGAACTTCAGGCACTGAGTGTTGAAGAGGAATGTTCGAAAATAGAAGATAGTATGTTAGATTTCTTCAACTATCTTGATGAAAAAGAATATATCAAGAAACAGGGTCTCGAAGGGGTGACGCTTTCCAAATTTGAAGATATCCTCAATGAACTGTCATTACATATGCCTGTTCCTGCCGGCGAGGGGCTCAATTACGACACTATAATCAGGAATATTTATCACTTTTACCGGGCATTGGATTTGCAGGATTTAATCTTTATGAAATCCGTATTAAGAAATGAGGCCGAGGCCATGGAGGTAAACCTGTCAATGTTTTACAAATGGCTTATGTCAGGAGATAGATGCGGGCAGGGAAAGGTAGAGAGGCCGTCTTTTAGTACAATTTATGGGTACGCCGGCTATTTAATGAATTCTATTGGAGGGAGGGCGTATCTTTTTCGCAGGAACACAACTATTAGATTATTGATACATTACTATTGTCTCCTTATCATTCACGAGGCTGATAAAAGAAAGATGAACACCTATGGGATTGATGTTCTTCCCTTTATAGAGCCCTTAGCAAGAGAGATTGAGAATTATCCCCTGCTCTATTTTCATAAGGAATACGCAAGCAATTTGCTTGAAATCAGGGATTATTATCTGAAGAAAAGAAAGGGATCATAGGAACTAACCCACATTCATATAAGAAAGAGTGGATTCCCAGAATTTGATATCATTTTTCAATCTTTGGTAAAATGTGGCATTATTAATGGCAATGCCTCCAATCTCCGCTGAGGCAAGAATAAACTCCATTTCCTCATCAGTATATTCTTTTTCGTCTTCTGAATAAAATCTCATCTCTCCGATAACATGATCTTTAACAAAGATAGGTACTGATAAAATAGAGACAATTCCCTCCTTAACGGCCTCATCTCTGTACTGAATGTTTTTATCCGTAGCCACATTTTTTACAAATACTATCTCACCCTCTAATGCCTTTGACATACTTTTGCTTGCATCGAGAGGGCCTTTCTCAAGGTATTCATTGCTAACACCCCTTGATGAAACCATATTTAGTCTGCCCGTTGTCTCATCTAAAAGGAATAGGCTCGCTCCCTTTATCTCTAAAATATCCATGGCCTTTTTAACCATAGAGTTAACAACAGCATCCGGGTTAAAATTATCCAATAACTCGCGTGTAACCTCATGCAGAATCCTGAAAAGCTCCGTTGATTTTTTAGGGTCGCATGCCTTAACAGATCCTATATTAATCTTGTATTTTTTGGCCTTTACATGGCCTTCAAACTCTAAATCCCCCTTTTCAAAGAGTCTTGCCAGCTTTTCCTTTTCCTTCTCGTACATTCTGGCATTTACAATGGCCAGGCCTGCCATCTCAGCTATAGCAGATGCGAATTCCATCTCCTCCTCAGTAAATGATCTTGGAGCGGCCGTATATAGCCTCAGCATGCCTATGACCTTGTTATGCACCTGTACCGGTACGCTGAGGATAGAGACAATTCCCTCTTCAGCCTTTTCTTTTCTATACTGAATGCGGGGATCATTTTGAGCATCGAGGATCAGGATTGGTTTTCCCTTTAGTACCTCTGGTACGCTTTTATCAGCGTTAAGCGGTCCCTTTCTCAAATATTCTTTACTCAGAAACCGGGAGGCTGCTAATTCTAAATCATTTGTCTCCTCATTTAATAGCCGAAGGCTTGCAGCCTTTAATTTCAGTGCATGCACCACCCTTCTTACAATAAGTTCAAATACCTCTTTTGAATCGAGTACCGAGAGGATTGCCCTGGAAACCTCGTGAAAAATTCTGAAATATGCTATTTGTCTTGTTGCCATTTTACCTTGAGATATGATTTTTAGTTTTCCATAAAAGTTAGCTAAGATTAACTTTACTGCAAAAAAGACGGAGTAAAAAATTATTCTTAGTTTTTTAACACTGCAATTTCAGCATCTGTTTTTTTTATACTGTTATTCTAATAGAATTTTCTCATCAAGGCAAGAAGAATTTATATAATTCCATGTTGATTTTTCTCAAATAAGGCTATAACTACTCGGGTATTGCCACAAAGCCACCAAGCCACAAAGAGCATCCACCACGGAGTCACCCCAGTGAAATAGGTTATACTCATAACCTTTGCTGCGCCCCAGTTAAATAGTTTCCAAATTTAACCGGGTAAAAATTTCACGGGGCATGCAGAGTTCACAGAGGTTTTGTTTGTTAGCTCATAGGTCATAGCTCATAGTAGCCGGGGAGATTAGTAAAAAAATAAACCCTGAGGCCCCAGCAAACATCAGTAAACCCTGAACCTTGAACATCGAACATCGAACATCGAACATTGAACATCGAACCTTCAGCCTTCGGCCTTCAACCTTCAACCTTAAACATTAACCTTGATTTACCCTGAGCCCTATGTAGTATCACTCATCACTGATCTCTGACCCCTGGCCCCTGAAAAAAGCGTATTTACCCCATGGCCAATATGAGAGAAGTATATAATTTTTTTGCCCATTGGGATAAAAGGGGATGGGCAGCAGAAATTCGCATAGGGGGAGGGCACTCTATAAAAGATAGAGGGCTTTTTGACCTGACTACGGGGGCAGGAAGATAACAATAGAATCATACATCTCCCTACATGGCGCAAGTCCCTATTGACCAAAGGCAAAAGTGGCCTCAATGTATTGAGTGCATTCAATGCTATAGAATTACCGGCCTCGCCTTGAGCCTATGTGCTTCGTTAATTTTGCCTGTCGTTTTCAGAGGATACCCTTAGTGGATGGCACATCGGATGACCGTGCTTCGCTCTGGGATGCAATATCTAATGCCCGTGCAAAGGCCTTGAAAATAGCCTCTGCGCCGTGGTGGGGGTCGTTGCCGTAGTAGAGTTCTATATGCATGGTTATGCCGGCATGGTTCACAAAGGCCCTAAAGAATTCCTCAATAAGCCTGACATTAAAATTTCCTGTGAGATATTCCTCCAGGGAGACCGTATAAGATAGATATGGCCTGTTTGATATGTCAATTACAACATTGGCTAGGGCCTCATCCATGGGAATCATTGCCTGTCCGTACCGCTTGATGCCCCTCTTTTCACCCAGGGCATCATGCACTGCCTTACCCAAACATATACCCAGGTCCT
>JAGYMO010000200.1 GCA_018400255.1 Deltaproteobacteria bacterium | reverse complement strand
TGATGGTATGGCTTTATGGGAAGGAAGTTTTGTAAGAGAAGGGAGTTCTTTGTCAAGGGGTTTATCGGCAGGGATGGGCTTGCTCCCCTTCTCTGGGGAGCGGAAAGGCTTAGGGGATTCACTAACCTTTATATCTGCTTGTTTTAGGGTTTTCCAACCAGATGGTGTCAATATTTCAATATCTTCTGGTGCAATTTGGTTCTTAGACAATACTGTATGTTTGATATTCCCTTCAAATTCAGGATCATGTATCCATTCACCTTTTTCCTTAAAACGAATTAAACCCCATCCTTCATCAATTCGTCCGGCATCTCTTTCAATGCCATGATAAAATGTATCTGGATCAGCTTTTCTTAAAGCATAAATATTTCCAGAAATATCAAGATCAGGTGATCGGCCTTCTAAGGTTTGCTTTCCAGGGGTTAAACCGCTTTTTTTGATTCCTTCTATATTCCGTAAGGGCGTATAATGATAAAGATAATCCCTTCCTTCTGGAATACTTACCTCAGAAGGATCAAAAATATCTTTACCTTTAGCAGATATTTTAGGACTTTCCTTAAATCCTTCCCATTTTATTTTTGATAAATCCATCCCACCTTTGGCCTTCGGGGTTTCTACAGTAGGTTTAGTGGTCTTCCCCTTTTCTTTTGGCATGGGGGGTACTTTAGCAGGTTCCGCCTTTTTTTGCAATGTAGGGGGTGTTTTGGGCTTCTCAGGGGGTTTTACAGGTAATCTGATTGCCTTATGTCTGGTTTTAAAATCCTCGGCTATTTGTTTCAGGCTTTTTCCTTTGCCTCCTCCCATAACTCCAAGACCGGCACCTATTGCAGTGGCTTTCGCTATTTCTCGTGGAGATGCGCCTTCGGCTGCTTCAACCCCTCCAAAGATTCCGGCTGTAGTAGGCACTTGAGCGACCTTCGGCAAGAGAGCAGCACCTTTTAATGTACCACCAAGCAAAGCACCTTTAACCCCTTCTTTAACCGCTTCTTTTACTCCCCCACGAGCACCGCCTCTTATAGCTCCCATATACCCCATTGTTACCATAGCAGGGCCAGGTAAAGCAGAGATCATTCCTATTTCCGGTACGGCTTCTCCAAGACCTTCCACTACTTCCTCAGCAAAACTTTGAGGTGTATAATTCCAGGGAGGTTCCCCTATTTCTGCAAGTTTTTTGAGAAGTCCGCCTTTCTCCCATCCGGTAGCCTTTGAGATAAGAGTGGCAGCATCGTCAAAAAACTGCACACCGGATTGAGCACCTTTCATAATACCCGTAGGTAAGGCGAGGGCCTCCTGTCCTATCTGTTTTAAAGTAGGCTTAATCCACCCCTCCCAGTGTCCATCTTTTTTTGGTTCTTCTGTCTGGTCAGGTAAACCGGAAAAATCTAATCCATTTAGATTAATGGTCTGTTTTTTAGGTTGATCCGGTAAATTAGATAAATCAATCATTCTAATTGATCCATGATATAAGTAATATTAGCTTCTGTAACAGGCTTGTTGTTTTCTCTTAAAATATCTATAGCTTTTTGCTTTGAATTAATGTTTTTCTTATCGGTTTTTGGCTGATTTTTCTTTTTTGGCACAAATTCTGAAAGATAGTCTAATTCATCTTGCCAGGCATCCATAAGGTCTTGTTTTAATTGTTCATCCATAGATTGGCCAAACATGCCTTGAAGTCCTGGATTAGCTGCTACAATAGCTTTCGTGATTTCATTGGTTTTATCCAGTTCAGCCATTGCCTTTTTGATAGTAGAAATTCTTGTTAATGCTTTACCAGGGGTATATTCAGGTTTTGTTTCAGTAGGGGATTTCAAAGACCATCCAGGTGAAGGAATATATTTCACCCCTTTTAATACGGGGACTCTTCTTGTCTGTCCATTTGGTCCATATTCCGTTATCATTTCATAGCCAGGCTTTGTTTTAGCTGTTCCCGTCTTAATAGTATTCCCCTCAGTATCAAAAGGGATTCCATTTTTGTCGAATCCTGCTATCACCTGTGCTGTGGTTTCATCTCCTATTTTAGTTATAATCTGTTGTCCTGTTTGATAGGGACGTTTTATCTTTTCTGGCTCAAAAATAGTCTCTGCTTTACCTTCAGGGCTTACCTGATAAACTGTCCCCTCTGGCAGACCATATTCATTATTCTTGCCTGCCTTTTTAGGCGTACTCCACCCTTTTTTTGTTTGCGGAGGAGTCCAATATCCACCATGAGGGCCTTTTACCGCACCTTCCGGTGGCTGC
>JAGYMO010000199.1 GCA_018400255.1 Deltaproteobacteria bacterium | reverse complement strand
TAGGCATTGCAATATTTATTCTTGGGCTTTCAATTACCCTGATCTTGCTTTCCTTAAGGTGGATATTGCCCAAAAAGATACATGCCTGATAAAATGAAGATTACCGGAGTAATCAGCAAGAATGGAATAAAGCGTAAGCCCAGGGAACTGGCATCACTTTAGCGATAGCAGTGTCGCTTTACCCCGACTGCAGAAAGCCACGGCTTTAGCCGTGGCTGAATGCGCCTGTAGTCGGGATGTCGCACCACTAAGCCCCGCCGTTCGCAAAGCGAATCGGCGAAACCAGGTGCTGCCGCGGGCTTGCCCGTGGGGCTCCACTATTAGAAGGTGAGACTTTTGATTCATAGTCTTTAAACAATGAAAATGGACTATATTTACTATCAATGCCTGTATTTAAGAATTAGAAGAGACAGGGGAATTAAAAAATAAACCGCCTTGAAGGAGAATAAGTCCAAGGATGATGTTAATTACTTGTTTATAACTTCTTCAATGGCAGATCGGATCGCCGGGTACTTAAAGATGAAGCCTTTCCGTGATAATTTTGCAGGTATAACCCTTTGACCTTCAAGAACAACTGAGCCAAATTCCCCTAACATAAGCCGAATAAGAAAAGAAGGTGTTTTCAGGAAAGAAGGTCGAGAAAGCGCCTTACCGAGAGCCTTGGCAAGTTCCTTGTTGCGTACCGGATTTGGTGAACAAAAATTAACAGGACCTTGTATAGCATCATTATCAAGAATAAAAAGAAAGGCATTTAAGAGATCGTCCATGTGAATCCAGGAAAACCACTGGTTCCCGCTTCCTAATGGTCCACCAACATATTTTTTGAATGCAGAAATCATCTGTCCCAATGCGCCACCTGTCTTACCCAGAACAATACCAAATCTTGTTATTGTTACCCGAGCCCCTTTGTCCAGCGCCTTTAAGGCCTCCCTTTCCCAGTCCACACAAAGTCTTGCCAGAAAATCATCTCCGGGGCTATCTTCCTCTATTAATTTCTTATCATCTTGAAAGCCATAATACCCAACTGCGGATGTGCTGCAAAGGAAAGGGGGATTTTCTCCGCTAATGGCGTCAACCAAATTGCGAGTTGTTGAAATCCTGCTACTATAGATAAGATCTTTAGTCTTCCTGTTCCAGCGCTGAAAGATCGAGGCACCCGCCAGATTAATAATAGCATCCTGCTTTGAAACGTCTTCTTGCCACCCACCAGGTATGGTAGTATCTGCAGAAATATATTTGACATCTTTGGGGGTATATGGCCTTGGCTCATTTGAATAGTCTAGAACAGTAACTTCATAGCCTTTTTTTAGAAGGCTTTTTGATAGCTGTGTACCAACAAACCCGAGCCCGCCTGTAATAAAGACCTTCATTGTACGCCTCCTTAGGCTATCTTGCTCTGTCCTAACAGTGGTAATATCTTCTCAATATTGAAGATTACTAAAAACCGAGGTACCTCCTTGCCTTCCGGCTCCGTAGCATAGTTTCTCCGATGGATAGAGCGAAGAAGATCGCTATCTTTTTCCTCTCGAATTTTTTTAAGAAACATGCGGATTCCTTTGTATCCGGGCCCTTCCTCTATGAAAAGATAGGCCGCGTGAATATTTGTCTGTAGATTATGGTGGGTCAAACGGTCGGGCATAATAAATGCGATAGTATCTTTGTCTAAAATATGTGGTCGCGCATACAATGCCAAATCTACGTGTCCCTCATTATCGGAGGTTGCTAGTACCCCCTTCCCCTTAGTTTCTTTAAAATAATTTTCGAGGTCCATTTATAATCTCCTTTCCTTGAAATTATTGATAAGCCATTATATTTCAGTACCCCTAAAAGCTCAATCAGTTTTTCCCTACATTGTTGTTCCGCCTTGCATTGTATTTCCCCTCTTACGCTAATCTTAACAAATATTGATAGCGTTTCTTGTTTTTACTGAGCTTGTGCCTTACTGATTTACCCCGACCGCAGAAAGCCACGGTTTTAGCCATGGATGAACGTGCCTATAGTCGGGATGTCGCACCACTAAGCCCTGCCGTTCGCGAAACGAATCGGCGAAACCACGTGTTGCCACGGGCTTGCCCGTGGGGCTCCACGCAAAAACCATTACCGCTACAAAAATTTCCAAATAATGTATCTAAATTGACAAGGAAAGGCCCAGTCGCATCTAACGTTGAGGTTTGGTTTGCCACATTATGCAAGCGACATTATGGAAAAATATTAATGGAGACTATTAACGAGATATATGGTAATAGGAAAAGTATAATTAACGAGGTTAGCCAGGGGCAACGCGGCAAAGGCCTGTCTACTGAAAGGCAGGCGCAAAGAAGAAATCATCAATCTCAAGAATTAAGTTCCTGTGTGCCTTGTCCCTGACCCTCAAGCTATCCCTTTTAGGGATAGTAGTTGAATACAGATTATAAGTTCATCCGGCTCTATTTGCACGTATTATTTTAAATGAAAATAATTTTTCATTGATTATCCAAAAATATGCTGTATCATCTTTTTATAGTTAATCTCATATAAATTACCTATATTAGTCATCAATACTCTGTTATTATTAAAATTATGGTACTACAATATTCTATGATAATTTTCACCTATCCTGAGGCACATACTTTTAAACTGTTTTAATAGTGGTATGATGATCTTGTCAATGGAACAGTATAAGAAAGTTATATTTCCCTAAAACTGTTATTTTTAATTGTAAGTAATGATTTATGGTTAAAAGGACATTGTGGATTTTATATTCAGAAAAAAGATCACATTGTTAAGGCGGATAAAACAAAGGTATTAGGAGATTATTAAAGCTATAAAGAAGTTTAAAAACAATTAGTTAATGCATGAAATCTTGATAATTTAAGATTAAACCACAATTGGCGGCACAATATGAAATTACTGCTTTGTTTGTTAGGGTTGGTATTTATCGTTGAAGGCTTTCCTTACGTGGCCTTTCCAGACAAAATGAAGAAATGGTTGCGGCAGGTTCAACAGGTCCCTGATAATCAATTGAGGGTAATTGGTTTTTTTGCAATGTGTTTGGGACTTGTAATAACGTATATTTTCAGGTAAGAAATTGAACTATTCTATAGACGACTATGATTATGAATTACCAGTCGAGTTAATTGCCCAAGAACCCGCTTTGAAAAGAGATTGGTCCCGCCTTTTATATTTGCAGAGACCCACGGGTAAAATTATAGAATATCGATTTTCAGAAATGCCATCTCTGCTTAGAAGTGGGGATTTACTGGTTGTTAACAACGCAAAGGTTTTTCCGGCCAAGCTCTTCGGGAAAAAAGAAACGGGCGGAAGGGTGGAAATTCTTGTCCTTGAGCATTCACCAAGGCCTGCGGCTGAAGATAGCAATAAGAGATGGTGCCTGGTAAGGGCATCGAAGAGACCGAGGCAGGGAACCTTGATAGTCTTCCCGGATGGGCTGACTGGCACGGTGGGAAGAGAAGGTACGGATGGGGCTATAGAGATTCAATTTAATGGCGGCCACGATATTGACTATATTTTAAAAAAAAGAGGTTGCCTTCCTCTACCTCCTTATATTAAAAGAGATGCAAATGATAGACGATCTGAAATGGATCGAAAAAGGTACCAGACGATTTTTTCTCACTTTTCAGGGGCGATAGCAGCTCCCACGGCAGGTCTTCATTTTACCCATGATGTTATTGATACCCTTAAATCATTGGGTATTGATTTAGTTAGCATAACGCTTTTAGTAGGTCACGGTACATTTAAGCCTGTAAGAGTAAATGATATTAGGGAGCATAAATTAGGAGGAGAATCATATTTCATTGAAAATGATGCTGCCTGCTCCATTGAGAGGGCCAGGCAAGAGGGCAGAAGGATTGTTGCGGTTGGCACTACTGTTGTAAGGACATTGGAAACTGTATTCAAAGAGAAGGGGAGAATAGCTTCAGGTTCAGGGGTGGCTAATCTTCTTATTTATCCGGGATTTACGTTTCATGTAGTGGATTCGCTTTTAACAAATTTTCACCTCCCTCGTTCCTCTTTGCTTTTTCTCGTATCAGCCTTCGCCGGCAGGGATTTAATTATGGAGGCTTATAATTTAGCAGTGGAGAAAAGGTACCGTTTTTACAGCTACGGCGATGCGATGCTTATAACGTAAATAAGGTGAGTAAAAGGGTATCAATACTGTGGAGTTCAGGCTTCTTAAAAAAACTGCATCAGGAAAGGCAAGATTAGGCGAGATAAGAACAAATCATAATAGGTTTGAAACGCCGGTATTTATGCCTGTTGGAACATTAGGGGCAATTAAAGGGATATCACCGGAGGAGTTAAGGGATATAGGCGTTGATATAATTTTATCTAATACCTACCATCTATATTTACGGCCAGGCCATGAACTTATAAAAAGGCATGGGGGGCTTCATCGTTTCATGAATTGGTCAGGCTCCATACTCACTGATAGTGGGGGGTTTCAAACATTAAGCCTTGCAAAACTCAGAACTATATCAGATGATGGCGTTACGTTTCAGTCCCATATAGATGGCTCTAAGCATTTTTTGGATCCGGAAAAGGCTATGGAGATACAGAAGGCGCTCGGGGCTGATATAATAATGGCGCTGGATGAATGTGCCCCATTTGGAGCAAGCCATGAGTATGTACTAAATTCTGTAAGGCTTACAGAAAGATGGGCCAAACGTTGTATGGATAATAAGGGGGAAGGTGAGCAGGCCCTCTTTGGCATAGTGCAGGGGGGAGTTTATTTAGATTTAAGGGAAATGAGTGCAAAGGGCTTGGTTGATATGGATTTTGATGGCTATGCCCTCGGAGGTTTGTCTGTTGGTGAGGATAAAGAAACGCGGGAAAATTTGATTTTTAATGTGAAAAACTATCTACCAGATGAAAAACCTTTGTATCTTATGGGCGTAGGAACGCCGGAGGATATAATTGAGGCAGTAAAACGAGGGGTAGATATGTTCGATTGTGTCATGCCTACGAGGAATGCTCGAAATGGAATGTTATTTACTGATGAGGGTAAGCTGATAATAAAGAATTCAAGGTATGCAGATGATGAATCTCCAATCCAGGAAGGTTGTCACTGCTATACCTGCACTAATTATTCCAGGGCTTATATAAGACATCTGTTTCTTTCAAGAGAAATGTTGGCTTCTAGGTTGACTACTATCCACAATCTTTATTATTATACAAATTTAATGTATAAAATAAGGAATGCTATTAAACAGGACAGGTTAACTGAATTTAGCAATGAATTTTATTCAAAAAGGGTTTCTAATGCTTAAGTTAGATTGATATATTTTTTAATTTTACAAATAAAACGGAGGGAAACAGATGTTTAATTTAGTTTATGCCATGGGCACTGGAGGTGCCGGCGGAGGTGCTGGGGGAACGTCCGGTGGACTGGGCGCATTTTTGCCATTGATTATTATATTTGCTATTTTTTATTTTCTTTTGATTCGACCGCAGCAAAAAAAGGCCAAACAGCACAAACAGATTTTGGCTGAGTTGAAAAAGGGAGACACGGTAGTGAGTTCAGGAGGGCTTCATGGACAAATAACAGGTCTTTCTGATGATGTAATCACAATGGAAATATCTCCAAAGGTCAGGGTGAAGGTTTCGAGAGGCTCTATAGCAGGGGTAATGAGAAAAGCAGCAGATACTGGTAAGGTTGAGGGGTAGATCGTGTCAAAGAAATTACAGTGGCGGGGATTACTTGTGTTAGTCACAATTGTTATAGCATTTGTGTACTTGCTTCCTTCTATAAATGATGATCTGCCTTCATGGTGGAGCCGTATATTTCCGGAGGAGAAGATTAAGCTTGGGCTTGATCTTAAGGGAGGCATGCACCTTGTGTTGGAGGTACAAACCGATAAGGCTCTTGAAAATCACCTTGAGAGGATGGTCGATGATATAAAATATAGCCTTAGAGAGGAAAAGATCAGGTATAAGGGGCTTAGAAGAAGCGGCCGTGATAGGATTGAGGTTATATTGATAAGGGATGAGGATAAGAAAGCAGTTGAAGAAATAATAGAGAGGCATTTTTCAACCCTTACAGTTGAATCCGGGTTTTCAGGTGAAGACAGGCTTAAATTAGAACTTGTTTTATCCGATAAGGCGCAGAAGGATACGCGGAGAATGTCTGTAGATCAGGCAGTAGAAACAATAACCAACAGAATAGATCAATTTGGAGTCGCAGAGCCTGATATCAGGCCACAGGGAAAGGACAGGATATTAATTCAACTTCCAGGGATCAAGGATACAAAGAGGGCCATTGATATCATAGGAAAGACAGCCCTGTTGGAGTTTAAGCTTGTAGACGAGGAAAATAGCCTGGAGGAGGCCTTAAAGGGAAATATTCCAGCAGGTGATGAGATACTTTATCAGGATAAAAACACAGGCGGCCCCCAAGATAGGGTGCCTTTTCTTCTTAAGAAGAGGGCTGTTTTAACCGGTGAATATCTCACTGATGCCAGGGTACAGATCGACAGCCAGTATAATGAGCCTTATGTCTCAATCTCTTTTGATTCCAGAGGCGCTCGGATTTTTGAACAGGTAACAGGGGCGAATATAAAGAAGAGACTGGCTATTGTACTGGATAACATCGTTAACAGCGCACCTGTTATCCAGGATAAGATATCAGGGGGGAGGGCGCAAATAACGGGTAGGTTTACCATGGACGAGGCCAGGGACCTGGCTATTGTACTGAGGGCAGGTGCATTGCCTGCGCCTGTCAAGATTATAGAAGAGAGAACCGTAGGTCCCTCTTTGGGGAAGGACTCAATTAACAGTGGACTTAAATCAATGTTAATAGGCGGACTTTTAGTTATTCTATTTATGGCTGTATATTATAAGTTTTCAGGGATTATTGCCGATTTAGCCTTGATTTTGAATATCATTTATATCGCGGCAGGACTGGCGGTTTTTGGTGCGACGCTAACCTTACCCGGCATGGCGGGGGTTATCTTGATTATTGGTATGGCCGTAGACGCAAATGTTCTAATCTTTGAGAGGATCAGAGAAGAGCTGCGTTTAGGGAAAACCCTCAGAGCAGCAATAGAAGGGGGCTATAGTAAGGCCCTTGTGACCATTCTTGATGCAAACATAACTACGCTTATAGCCGCATTAGTTCTGTTTCAATTCGGAACCGGGCCGGTGAGAGGATTTGCTGTAGTTCTGAGCATAGGTATTGTTGCAAGTCTTTTTACGGCGTTGGTTATTTCAAGACTGATATTTGACTACCTTGTTATCATTAGGGGCATGAAAAGGGCAAGCATTTGATATTGAATACCTCTGATATTTACCAGGCAATTCATTTAATTATCTGTTGCAGGGGGAATGGTTTTAGTAGAAGATGACATATCCGCCCTAGGGGACAGGGCACAAGATATTTCAATCCTTTTGGTTGATTAGGCCCTAAAAAAAGATTGTTTTTGGACATAGAATTCAAAGCTGCGGATTGAACATTTACAATACTATAGAGAGAGGAAGATGAGACTCGTAAAACATGATCTTAACATTAATTTTGTGGGCCGGAGAAAGACGGCAATCATCCTGTCAGGAGGATTAATTCTTTTAACTTTCTTGATTTTGATTGTAAGGGGAGGACCTAATTATGGGGTTGATTTTGCCGGCGGTATTCTTACACAGGTTCGGTTTAATAGACCAACAACCCCTGATCAAATTAGAGAAGCATTGACTACTATAGGTATGGGCGATAGCTCGATACAGGAGTTTGGAGAGAGTAAAAACCTTGAATATTTAATAAGGATTAGTGGTACCAAGGCTGAAGGCAATGATGTCTCAAAGGATGTTGAAAATGCCTTGGGTACTATTATTGGTAAGGATAATATTGAAATTAGAAGGGTGGAGATGGTTGGGCCTAAGATCGGAAAAGATTTACGGGAAAAGGCCCTTCTGGCTATATTTTATGCACTCCTTTTTATGGTCATTTATATCTCAGGCAGATTTGAGTATAAATGGACCGTTAGTATTATAATGGCTATCTCTCTTGCCATTGGTGTATATTTTATATCCTTGATAGGTATGAGTATAATTTGGCTTATTGCTGCCGCGGTTCTTATTGCTATTGGCCTATGCTGGTTTCTGCGCTTGGAATATGCCCTTGGGGCAATTATTGCCCTTTTTCACGATGTGGTTATAACATTAGGCGCCTTTGCAATTACTAACAGGGAAATTACATTATCAATTGTTGCTGCCCTGCTTACTATTGTAGGTTATTCATTGAATGACACTATCGTTGTTTTTGATAGGATAAGGGAAAACCAAAGGCGCTTTAAAAATTATAATTTTGAAGATTTAATTAATCACAGCATTAATGAGACCCTAAGCAGGACCTTGATCACGTCAATAACTAGCCTGATTGTTATTGTATTTCTTTTTATCTTGGGTGGAGGAGTAATACACGATTTCGCCTTTGCACTTATGATTGGGGTATTGGTTGGCACGTATTCTTCTGTTTATGTGGCAAGCCCTATCCTTTTAGTATGGAAAGGACAGTGGTGGGGGGGTGATTTTCTCAAGATTAAAGAAGAGGTAAGAGAGGAATAATTGTATAAATCGGAAATTCAGCTGCGAAAAAAGAGGCTAAAGGTAAAAATTATTTTTTTATTAGTGGCCCTTTTTTTTGCTGTATTTCTGTATATCTTTTTTGGCGGATACGGAACGGCTAATGTCAAGCAATCGTTGAAAAAGCTGTTTAACTCGGATATAACTTTTTATCACCTCATTATTGAACAGAATGGTGTTAAGAAAAAGCTCGTTTCAGGCCAAACCATCTTTGCTCACCCATATGATAGCCTCAAGATAATCAAAACAGACACATCAGTCCTTTTTAACAGGGGCATAAGGCTATTCTCTAAAGGGTTTGATATTAACTCCCTTCATGAGGAAATAGTTTTAGCAAAACTCCTCCCATCTCAAGATATATTTCATAATTATACCTATGCAGTAAAGATAAAATATAAGAATGAGACAATCGGTGAGATAGTTCTCGATATATCACCATCTGAGGAGGATTGGCTTAAAAAATTAAATATAATAACAGATCCAAAGGAGAAGTTAGAATTCCTTAATTTGGCGGTAAAAGAGGCAGGCGACAATATAGAACTAAAGGCTAAGCTGGCGGACGAATATTTAACGCTGAAGAGGTATCATGAAGGGGCTACTATAATTGAGGATATACTTATTGAGAAAAAAGACCTGGATCTTATGGAGAAGCTGGCAGATATCTATAAACATATGAACCAGCATACTATGCTTATTGCCACATTGAGGAAAATACTTGCAAAGTCACCAGGCAATTTTAAGGTAAGGGCCCAGCTTGCGGAGGTTTTAGAAGAACAGGGGAGGATACAGGAGGCGGTAAGGGAGTATGCCCTTGTATGTGAAAAATTGGAGACGGACGATAAAATAGCATGCATAAAAAACGTGGGCTATCTATTATTTAAGAATGATAAGAAAAAAGAGGCCCTTGATTGGTATAGTAAGGCTGCTGACTTAGATAAAAATGACCCAAACCTCTACTACAATATAGGGACAATATATGATGATCTGAAGAAAGAGGAATTGGCCGAAAAATATTTTCGTATTGCCGTTAATTTAAAAAAGGATGATATATCTGGTAGGCTTAGGCTTGGCCACTCATTGCTAAAGAAAGGTAAACCTAAGGACGCGGAAGAATATGTAAAGGAAATTCTTCAAAAAGATCCAAAGAATATGGAAGCGCTTTTGCTTCTATCAAACATAGAAGAGAAGAATGATGACCCAGAAGCTTTACGGAAGACCTATGGGAAAATTTTGTCGATTGACCCTAAAAATATAGCGGTCCTTTTTAACCTTGCTGTATTGGAGGCCGAAAAGGGTAACAGTAAAAAGGCGGCCTCTCATTTTAAAGAACTAATCGAAATCAATCCACAAGATATACAGGCAAGAGAAGCCCTGTTTGCTCTTTATGAGCGTGAAAAAAACGATGACCTTGCCTTTAAGCAGGCTGTTAAATTAATCGAGCTTGTACCCAAAAAAAATCACTACTATACGTATATATTTAACTATCTTGTAGCTGATTCTAAATTTGACGAGCTTGCTAAATATATGAAAATGGGCATTAAGGCCAATCCGGAAAATTTTGAACTACGGCAGTATCTTATCTTGTCTTATCTCAATCAGGAGAAGACGGAACTGGCTGCTAAGGAGTTAAGGGCAGCATTGAAGTTGCGCCCCAATGACATAACACTTCTCTACCAGCTCGGTAAAATAGAGGAAGAAGCCGGTAACTTGGATGAGGCGTTGTCATTATATAAAAAAATTCTTAGTATTTCGCCGGGGGATGAAAAGACAGAGGAGATCTATTTGGATTTGAAGTTCAGGCTATTGAGAGAGAAGGAATAAACAAAAAATCCATTATTTCAGAATCTTGCCGCCTTTTTTGATTTATCACCCTGCTGACAAAATGATTGAGAAATTACAAAAATTACATGAAATCCTAATGAGTATGGAAAATGTTGTTATAGCCTACTCAGGAGGTTTAGATAGCAGCTTTTTGCTCAGGGTTGCAAGCGATGTATTAGGGAGCAAGGTGGTCGCTGTTACTGCAAATTCCCTGATTCACCCCCGGAAGGAGATAGAAGAGGCAAAAATAATAGCGATGCGCTTAGGGGTGAGGCATAAAATAATAGAAATCCATGAATTATCGAATCCAAAATTTCTAAACAATTCGAAGGACAGATGTTATTGGTGCAAAAGGGAAATGTATGGTGAGTTAGTGAACAGTGCAGGGAAGGGTAACGATATAATAGATGGTACAAACTATGATGATCTGAATGATTTTCGGCCCGGTTTGAGGGCGGCAAGCGAACTCGGGGTAAGATCACCCCTTATAGAGGCCATGCTTACAAAAGAGGATATCCGAAATTTAAGTAAAGATATGGGTCTGGAGACATGGAATAAACCTTCCCTTTCCTGTCTCGCAACTCGCTTTCCTTACGGCATGAAGATAACCAAAGACAATATTGCCAGGGTTGATAAGGCGGAGGAATTTTTAAAGGACCTTGGGATCATTCAAGTAAGGGTAAGGCATCATGATACAATCGCGAGGATTGAGGTGATGGATATGGATATAGGAAAACTCACCGGTAAAGACTTTAGGGAAAAGATAGTCATGTATTTTAAGGAGCTTGGTTATTTATATATTACAATTGATTTCGAGGGATACAGAACAGGCAGCATGAATAAAATTATTAAAGAATATTAGTAGGTTGCAAAAAAGGATAAAAAGATTACGTTGCACCAAAAAGGCCTTTTTTCATAGCAATGTTGCCATATATAGACATGATATCCCTTCTACTTATAACACCAACAAGCTTCTTTGGGTCATGCTTAGATACAACTGGCAGCAAGAAAAAATCATGCTCATTGATTTTTTTTATTGCCATAAAAAGGCTGTCGTTTTCCAGTAAGGTAATGACCTCGTGGGTTGCAATATCATTTGCGGTTAGGTTTTCTTTATCTTCTATAGAAGGAATTTTTTCAAAATCAGAAAAGGATAATATACCGGTTAACCTATCACTCCCATCAACTATAGGGAAAATTCTTATCTTGCTCTCATAAAAATAATCCTTTAGTTCTTTAATGGTTGCATTATCCGGGATTGTCTTTACATCTTCTCTTATATAGTCCCCAATTGATATGTTTTTCAACTGGCTTATTTCTGAGTCAGATTCCAATTCAATTTTCAAGTTTCTTGATTTGATATCCTGAACCCTCTGATTGTAGTACTGTATTACTTCCCTCCGGTCGAGCATACCTAAAATAAGGGCATGGTCTTCATCCTTCACGACTGGCAGCATTTGGATGTTTCTGAAGGTGAATTTTTTTAGTACGGCATTGAGGTCTTCAGAGGGCGTTGTGAAAATAATATCTGATCTTGCAATATCTTTCATGACAATCAGGCTTCCAATCTCTTGATCAAAGAGGACTCCTCTAACATCATTTATAGAAAATATGCCTGTCAATTTTCTGTACTTATCTACAACAGGAAAATAGGGTTGTTGGCTAGAGCTAAAGAACTTTTTAAAGGAATTGAAGGTCATATCCTCAGGGATTAATTCAACTTTTCTAACCTGTGGTAACAGCTCTTTTACCTTTATGGCCTCAAGGATATCCACAAAAAAATCTCCCCTGTGGGCATTAGAATCTATCCTGGATGGAACCTGTTTGATGTATATTGTCCATTTCCTGGATAGCAGGTAAGTTACGGAACAGACCAGAAGGCTTGGCAAAAGAAGATGATAAGAATTTGTCATCTCACTTACAAACATAATGGTGGATATAGGCGTATTAGAAACTGCGGCGAAAAAACCTGCCATGCCCACTACAACAAAGGCCCCTGGATGAGTAACTACCCCTGGCATCAGTATGTGAAATATCCTTCCTACCGAACCCCCGAGCGCGCCCCCGATTACGATAGAAGGTCCAAACACACCGCCACTTCCTCCTGAGCCAATAGATAGAGATGTGGTTGCTATTTTTCCAAATGCAAGGGCAATAAGAAATAGTGTAGGCAGGTGATTGTAAAGTGCCATCTGTGCAAAACCGTAGCCAAAGGAAAGGGTTTGGGGCAGAAAAAATCCGATAGTTCCTGTTAAGAGTCCACCAATGGCCGGCTTTATGTGGTTAGGTATTTTAATTGTCCCTGCAATATCCTTAACGCCATAGAAGGATTTTATGTACAAGATGCCGCTTACTACAAGCACTAAGGCCAGAATAAGGTAGGGGCCTAATTCAAGGGGGTTGTCGAATGTAAAATCCGGAGATTCAAATAGTGAACCCCACCCAAATATTAGGCAGAAAACACAATAGGCGACCACAGATGAAATGCCTGCGGGAATGATTACCTCTGATTCAAATTCTGGGTCTTTATAAAGTACCTCGGATGCAAAGAGGGCACCCGCAAAGGGGGCCCTGAAGATACTTCCCACCCCTGCACCTATTCCAGCTGCCAGCATGATCCTTCTGTCGCGATCTGAAAGTCGTAGTTTTGTAGCTAAGAATGAACCAAATCCTGCACCGATTTGTGCTATGGGCCCCTCACGGCCGCCTGATCCACCTGAGGTAATGGTCAGCGCTGATGCGATAGTTTTAATGATGGGTATTCTTCCCCGGATAAATCCTCCTTTATTGTGATATGCATCAATCGCAGCATCTGTTCCGTGTCCCTCTGCCTCCGGAGCAAATGTGTATACAAGCCAGCCGCTAAGGAGACCCCCAATGGCAGGTGTAAAAAAGAACATCCAGCGCTTAAATGGGACATCTACTACAGTGAAAAGGTGTTGTTCCCCAACAGGGGTAGGTGGCGTATAGCCTACCATAAGCCCCATGAAGATGTATGAACCGAGCTGACATAGATAGTGAAACGAGGCAGAACCCAGGCCGGCGATAATTCCAATAAGTATGTAATACGATATCTGTTTTCCTTCAATATTTATCTGCCCAAGCTGAGTTCTTATTTTAGCGAGATCAATCATTGCATAAACTTACACTGTGTGCGGGATTTTCGTCAAGGTTAAACCTGAAAAGATGTAAAAAGTTGAGGATAAAATATTCAAAGATGTTTAATGATTAAGCCGGCACTTTGTCGAATAGTAGGCTATAGTATTTGAAGAAATAGATAAGTGGGACTATTTTATTTTTACCCCGACCGCAGAAAGCCACGGCTTTAGCCGTGGATGAATGCGC
>JAGYMO010000198.1 GCA_018400255.1 Deltaproteobacteria bacterium | reverse complement strand
TTCGACAAGTTTCAAGCCGTGAACGGCTACATCTATTCGTTCTCCTTTGTTAAAACCACATAGCTTGTATGACCTTCACGCATGATAACCATAAGGAGCTGTTTCTTCGAAGATGTCTTTTTAATAATCTCCCTATAATCACCCATATCTTTAACTGGCTCATTCTCTATTTCAAGAATCAAATCACCCCTTCGCAATCCAGCCTCATATGCCGGGCTACCTCTTGTTACGCCTGAAATCACAACTCCCTCTTCATCTTCAATAGATAAAGACTCTGCCAGTTCAGGCGTTAGCTCCTGTACAGTTAATCCAAGTTTTTCTTCTTTCTCGGGCGCTATTTTTCCTGCTGTGGTGGTCTTCTCCTTAAGCTCTCCAACCTCAAGTGTCAGCTTCTTTTTTTCTCCCTTTCTAACAACAAGTACCTCTACTTCTTTACCTACCGGGGTTTCTGCCACAATGGAAGGTAATAATTGCATATTTTTTACCTTCTTCCCATCAAAGCTAACGATAACATCGCCCCTTTGCAGACCCGCCTTTTCGGCAGGGCTATTCTCAGTTACCTCAGCAACAAGGGCTCCCTCTAGTTCTTCAAGCTCAAATTTTTCCTTTAATGCAGAAGTAATAGTCTGTATGGTAACACCAATCCAACCCCTAACGACTTTCCCTTTTTCTTTCAATTGGGACATAACTGATTTTGCCATATTTATAGGTATCGCAAAGCCTATGCCTACATTTCCACCAGTAGGAGCAACTATTGCCGTATTAATTCCCACTACCTCGCCCTCTAAATTAAATAAGGGTCCGCCTGAATTTCCAGGGTTAATAGATGCATCTGTCTGGATAAAATTATCATATGGCCCCGCGCCAATTATCCTTCCCTTGGCGCTAACAATGCCGGCGGTTACAGTATTTCCTAAGCCAAAGGGATTACCAATAGCTACAACCCAATCTCCTATCCTTAATTTATCAGAATCTCCAAGTTTTACAGCGGTAATTTTTTTATCAATATCAATCTTTATTAATGCGATATCAGTTTTTTCATCCCGACCTATAATTTTTGCCTCGTATTTTTCATTCTCAGAGAATGTTACCTGAATTTCATCCGCATCGGCAACTACGTGATTGTTGGTTAGAATATAGCCATCGTCACTAACAACAAAACCTGACCCAAGGCTCCTCTGTTTCATAGTGCCCTCAGGTTCTCCACCAAAGAAGTGTTTGAAAAATTCATCTCCGAAAAAGTCCCTCATATCCTTTCCCTGAAAAGGAGAAAAACTCCTTGATGTCTTCACTGTCTTTGTTGTGCTTATATTAACAGCTGCTGTCCCCTCCCTGGCTGCTAATTCTGCAAAGCTATCAGGGACAGAATTTTTAGCAAAGCTAACCTTGAATGCACCTGAACCTAATAGTAAGGTCAAGGCCATAACCATAAAAATAAATGCCCTAACGTTCAATCTCAAACACCTTTCCTTCATTTCCTTTTACCTCCCTTCAAGACCCATTTATAAATTTCCAGGTTTCTCACATTAAATGCGTCAAAACACACACTAACTCTCTTGCTGAAAAGTAGTGAATGAAATATTCAAATATCTCTATATTTGCTACCCAATTTATTATTGCTTTTTCTCTTTATCTTCTAACATTTTGAGTCTTTCGGTTGCCCTGGCCAACTCCCTTCTCATTGCAACCATCTCTTCCTGCAGCCTGGCTACCTCATCATGCTCGCCTTCATCAGTATCCAATAAACTCTCACTATCGCTACATGGTGTCGCGCCCTCAATCTGACCTCCTATGTATGCTTCGATAACACTTTTAACCATGCCAGATACGCCGGTAATCGCCTCTATTCCAAATTCTCGAAAAAAGCCAATAGCCTTTGGTCCCATACCTCCTGAAATTATAACATGCGCACCTAAGCTTTTTATAAAACCAGGTACCTCTCCAGTCTCTCCATGACTCTCATATGCCGGGTTTTTTACTGACTTTACCTCCCTTACCTTATTATCTTGAATATCCACTAATACATAATAAGGGCATCTTCCAAAATGATGGCTTAATACAGCCTCTAACCCTCTATCATCGTCTGTTGCTAATGCGACTTTCATAATCATCTTCTCCTCTTGTATAAATTTTGTTTAACATGTATTCTACGCTTATGTTAGGCCCAACCGGAAAAAATACTACATTTAGCATGATTAAAACCTCCTTACTGTCAGGCTTCTCCCATTATGGCCTGCATGCGGAGCCCCACGGGCAAACCCGTGGCACCACCTGGTTTCGCCGATTCGCTTCGCGAACGGCGGGGCTTAGTG
>JAGYMO010000197.1 GCA_018400255.1 Deltaproteobacteria bacterium | reverse complement strand
GCGCATTCATCCACGGCTAAAGCCGTGGCTTTCTGCGGTCGGGGTAAACTAACGCCTTCGCGTGTCGGAGCAAAGCGGAGATCCCGTTAACGGGGTCGAAAATCCCTCTAAGCAAAGAAGGCGAGGGTTTTCTCCGATTCCCCGAAGGAGACAATAAAACTAATACTCAATTGAAAAATAAATATTCTACGATTATAAATATGGTTAGAATATCAGCTAAGAGATCGCATATAAAGAAAAAAATGTTCTGAAAGCTGTAAAGATATAAGCCTGTAATCTTTATAAAGTCACAGAAACTGACAGATTGACTTCATAAGGCACTATGTTTTTATCTTTTTTCCTTTTTATCCTGTCGTCGAAGCGAAACAACTGCAAGGGCGATTTGTTTGAGCATTCCTGTCCCCTTTGAAAGGCACAGCGAAGGTATGTTAAGCACTAGGCTTTTCTTTCCAGCGAAGTGAGGCGTTTAATGGTCGAAGATCTATGAGTGCAATTGAAGGCAATTTTTAAGAATCTAAGTCTCTTTAAAGGCAAAGGTATCTTTTTCCAAAATTTCATCTATAATCGTATTCTATAAGAGTCTAATAATAATACAGGTCCCTGCTTACCTTTTCTATTGAGATATTGACAAGAATGTTTTAAAAGAAAAAGCCTGGATATGAGGCCTTAAAATTATATAAAGGTTATTAATGACAGGAAGGAACCAAAAATATGTTGCAACCAAAACGTGCAGATAATCCTCAAAAAGCCTATTCCTCGTATTTTATTATTTTAGTATCACTCTTCATAACATGCCTAATTACTTCAAACATTACCGCAGTCAAATTAATCAGTGTATTTGGCTTGATTATGCCTGCCGCTATAATTATTTTTCCGATCAGTTATATCTTAGGCGATGTATTTACGGAGGTTTATGGCTATAGGCAGGCTAGACGATTAATCTGGTTAGGCTTTTTTTGTAATCTATTCTTGGTGGTTGTAGTTTACATTGGGTTAGTGATACCAGCCTCGTCATTTTGGGATGGTCAGGCTGCATATGAACGCATCCTTGGTTATACTCCGCGAATTCTTGCTGCATCATTCCTTGCATACCTTACAGGTGAATTTTCCAACTCGTTTGTGCTTGCCAAGATCAAGATAGCAACAAAAGGACGAATGCTCTGGCTAAGGACTATAACATCAACTCTGATTGGTCAGGGTGTGGATTCTATGGTTTTTATCACGCTATCTTTTATCGGCACAATGCCTATAGAGGCATTGTTTTTAGCTGTGCTTACGCAGTGGATTGTAAAATCACTCTATGAGGCCATTGCAACCCCTATAACCTACATGGCAGTGAATTTTCTAAAAAGGCACGAAGGCATTGATGTTTACGATTACGATACAAAGTTCAACCCTTTAACATTTTCACATGAGTAAGCTATTTGTGGTTGCTCACGTAGTCAGATTGAAGGGGTTTAGACTAAAGGCTGAAGCCGTCCAAAAAGCACAATTGATACGTTTTGGTAAAAATAGAGCAGATTATCGTATCAGACATTGCGTCAAAACAAGCAATAGCAACCCTTCCCTGCTGATAACCTCCAGTCTCACCACCTGAGTAGTCAAGGTTATTCTAATAAAAAAGTGGAAAAGATAAATTGAGTGATAATTTTAGATTAAAGGCATATCTGGCCTTAAGTTTCGCCACGCTATTTTGGGGTCTCTCATTTGTGGCTACAAAGTTCGCCCTGGAAAGTTTCTCCACATTTACCCTTGTATTCATCCGTTTTGCCCTCGCGTCTTGTATATTTTTCTTCATAATAGTAATAAGGGGCTTCCCGAAGTTTACAGAAAAAGAGCATATGAGAATCTTTTTGATGGCCCTTTTCGAGCCAGGTCTTTACTTTGTTTTTGAAACCATAGGGTTACAGCATACTTCAGCACCAAAGGTAGCCCTGATTATTGCAACCATACCAGTTGTGGTGACGGTATTTGCCACTATTTTCTTGAAAGAGCATAGCAGCGCTCTAAATCTTATTGGCATGAGTATATCTATAGCAGGAATTTTAGTATTAATCAGCGAAGATCTAAAAGGTAGTTTGGGGATAAAGGGTAGCCTATTAGGCGATCTTTATATTTTTGGGGCTGTAATTTCAGCGTCTTTATATATAATATCTGCAAGGCATTTAGGTAAAAAACATTCTGCATTGGAGTTTACAAGCATGCAGATAATCTATGCTTCCTTGCTTTATATGCCGGCATTTCTATGGGAATTTCCAGGCATGCCCTGGTCTAAAATTAGCATACAATCACTCTGGGCGCTTGCGTTTCTAGCTATTTTTGCAACAGTCGGTGGATTTCTGTGCTACAATTACGCACTAACTAAAGTGCACGCAACTAAGGCATCTGTTTTCATTAATGGTATTCCAGTTGTAACAGCAATAAGCGCATGGTTGCTTTTAGGAGAAACCCTTAGTATGCTACAAGGCTTAGGTGGCATAATAGTATTATTAGGTGTATTTTTAGCCAATATTTACGATATACGAGAGAGGGTGCCTTCAAATCAAAGCCTGCTTCAATAAGGCTTTTTTTCCGGATTGTATTTATAACCTTTGGTTCGCTTAATGCCTGACCTATTTTTTAAAAAGAATTATCTGACAATCGTCTTTTGTCTGCTTAGCGCAGCCATTATTGCATGTGGCATCGTCTTCGATAGTAAGATAATATTCATTATTGGTACTGTAGCCGCTATAGGTTGTTACATTTTTATAAGAAAAAATTTAAAAGAGTATGTTCGTAAACTATAGCTTCTTGCCCTTAGTCGCTATAAATCTATGGAATTCAACAATACTTTGCTAAACCAATAGTATAGTTGAATACATAGCTTATTCTTTTATAAAAAACGAAAAATAATCCCTTAAAATTCCTTAATGCGCACGCCACAAACCTAAATTTCTTATGATTACTTTAATGTGTCTTTAAGGTCTTACCAACCTCAATAACTTCATACCCGGGAAGGGGCGCCAAATAAAAAATCTCATCGGGAATCTGATTACCAATCTCAAAATCTTTGTATTGTATCTTTATTGCCCTATCCGGTTTTTCTTCGATTATTTCAATCTTTAATGGTAAATATCCGGAATTCATTCTTCTGAATTCAGAGAGGTTTATTGTAATTTCTTTTAAAGGAAAATAAATTTCCTTTGCTACAATAGGGCTAAAGCTAAAGAGAATCCTTTCTATAATTTGACCACTACTATTGAAAAGCAAAATTTCATTCTCTTTATACCCAACTGCCTTCACAACTTCATCTAAAATAGGCACCCTCCCGGCTAATATACCCCATATAATCTTAGTATCGAGCCTCGATAGAAAGATATGGTCAATGTCCAGGTAGCCGTCATGGCACCGAAAAAATTTTTTCTCTGTTAGAGACAACACTGATACATCTCTCCCATCAATTACTATATGGATAAGAGGCTTTCCCCAAAAATGAGTGATTTCGAGTCTCGCCTTAAAAGGGCTTTTGCCTGCTATAAACAAGCTTGATTCTAATTCGCTTCTGCCACTATTGACACTTACCCTCCCAATACCTTGAAAACTTTCCACATTACTATTCTGTCCTTGTAGATAGGATAACATTTGGGCAGCATCTTTATGAAAAAGGGGTTTAGTTTCGACAGGCTGTTTTAATGTAGAGCATCCTAATTGTAAAAATAAGAAAGCAAAAATTATATATAGTATAATATCCTTCAATTTTTTCTCAAAAATCAATGTGTATCACCATTAATCTGTTTTTCAATTTCATCTATTTTTTGATGCAGCCGATCTACTTCCGCATTTTCTAAGGAAAGAATATCCTTGTAAATCTCCAGGGCATTTATAAAATGATTAATCTTATAATAGACATCGCCTAAATGTTCTTTAATAGCTGCATCATTCGGTGACAAGTTTACGGCCTTCTTCAATTCTACTATTGCCTTATCATAATACCCTTTCTTAAAGTACAGCCATCCAAGGCTGTCTATAATAAAACCGGCATCAGGTCTGTTTTTTATCGCCCGTTCAATTAATTCTTGTGCCCTATCAAGGTTTATACCCCTGTCAGCATAAGTGTACCCAATGTAGTTAAGGGCCTCTGCATGATTAGGCTCTATACTTATAACCAACTCCATGTGCTTTATGCACTTTTCATTTTCCCCCAATTTATCCAAGACAACCCCAAGGCTGAAAAGAAGGTCTGTATTATTTTCATTGTATTTAAGCCCATCCTCTAATGTATTTCTGGCACTAAGATAATCTTTCTCCTTTTCATATATAGATTCTAGCATTAAATAGAGTTCGGGCTTATCTGGTTTTTTCTTTATCGTTTCTTTGAGAAGTATTTTTGCCTGTTCGGATTTGTCTTGTTTTCCTAAAATATATGCCATATGTATTTTAGATCTTATAAAATATTCGCTATCAAATTTTATGGAATCAAAAGTTTTGTACGAATTATCTAAATCTCCACTTTCCTCCATGGCTGCACCTAAATAATACAGGGCCTCCTGGTTATTAGGCCATAAAGCCAATATTGATTTAAATTCCGATATAGATTCTTCATATCTCTCATGCCTCAAATATATAAGCCCCAATCTCTTTCTTTCTATATCTCCAGGATTTATTATCCTTTTTATTTCATTAACATACTTGTCTGCAAGCTCATCGTAGCCCGAATCATAATAGAGTTCTATAAGCTTTTCCCTTGCTATTATGTTGGAAGGATAAAGATCTAGTATTTTTTTATAGGTAATTATTGCATCATTCGGCTGGCCTATACTGCTATAGATATCGGCCAATTCAAAAAGCGCTGGAGGAAACTCCGGGTTAATATCAATTGCCTTAAGGAATGCTATTTTCGCATTTTCATAATCCTTTAGCTCTATGTATGTCTTACCCCTGTAATAATAGGCCATTAAAGAATCGGGTTCATTCTTAATAAGTATCGATAGTTCCACTAAGGCAGCGCCAAATTCCTTTAGCCCCATTAAATGGGCTGCTAAATTAAGTCTTATATCCTTATTTTCCGGCTCTCTTAAGAGAATCTCCCTGTATTGAGAAACAGCCAGGTCAAATTTCTCAAGCTGTGAATAAACATCTGCGAGTAAAGTTCGAAAAACAGTATCGTTAGGCTCTATATTAACTGCCTTCTCAACATAACTAAGGGCCTCTTTTGGCTTTCCAGCTTCAACAAGTAAATTTGCTAGCTTTGCGAGCAGATAGGCTGAGCTATTATCATACTGGATAGCATCTTTTAAATAATTTTCAGCCTCATTAAAGTTACCGGTGTTTAAAGCCAAACAGGCCAGTATGTAATTTTTATAGGCGTAATGGAGATCATTTTTATTGGCTTCCTCAGAGGGCCTAAAGTCTTTTGCAGGAAAGGTTTTTTCCTCTATATTACTGCACGATAGGACAATTAAAAGGGGAATTAAAAAGCCAAAGAATTTTTTACGTTTTTTATTCATTCTAATAAATCTAAAAAATTTTCTTCAAAATTAGGAATATTTGCCATTAACCATGCCTTAGTCTTTTTAAGGATTTTCTCCTGTATCTGGCGGATTCTTTCTCTTGATATGTTGTATTTATCTCCAAGTTCCTGGAGTGTCATAGGTTCTTCTGCCAATATTCTACTATCAAATATATCCCTCTGCTTCTCAGAAAGTGTGTTTCTAAACTCTTCTAACTTTTCACGAAGCAATCTCCTTCGCTCCTCAAGAGAAATCTGTTCGTCAATCTCCATTTCCTTTGAAGGCAGAAAAGAACTGTAATCCTGGTTCGAGTCCTCCCTAACCGGCGAATCAATCGAAACTTCCCAAGAGCCTAATCGCTGTCCCATTTCTATAATTTCATCTTTCTTTACATCCAGTCTTTCTGCTAGAAGTTTTGGCTCAGGTTCATAACCCAGAGCCAAAAGCCTTTCCTTTTCTCTGGCAAGATTAAAAAAAAGCTTTCTCTGGGCCTGGGTAGTTCCAATCTTGACCAGCTTCCAATTCTCCATTATAAATTTCAAAATATAGGCTTTTATCCAAAATGAGGCATAATAAGAAAACTTGATCCCCTTATAAGGATCAAATTTTTTAACTGCCTGCATTAGGCCAATATTTCCTTCCTGAATCAAATCCATAAGATTTTTCATCCAATGCTTATGGAAATCCATTGCAATTTTCACCACTAATCTTAGGTTTGACAGGATAAGCTTATGTGCGGCATCTTTATCGTGATTTTCCCTATACCGAGTGGCAAGGGCTATCTCCTCCTCTTTGCTGAGCAATTTGTATCTTCTTACCTCCCATAAATACATCTGCAAAGGATCATAAGAGACTAAATCCCATTTCTCCCTTGCCTTTGGAACAGGACGAAGATCTTGCTCACTTTTTTTAGGCAGATCATGTTCTGCTTTAGGCTTATCTTTTCGTTTTATTTTATTAGACATACGCAATACAAAAATATTGGTAAAAAACGTGAACTTTTACCCTACGATAAATCATACATTATGAATCTTTACTATACAGTATTTCTTTTTTCCTGCCCGGAGCAAGATAGTACTATCCTTTAAGTAATCTACTCCGACTATAGTATCAAAGGATGGCACCTTTTCTCCATTAATATACGCCCCGCCCTGAGATATTAGCCTCCTTGCCTCACCTCTTGTTTTGCATAAACCTGCTTCAGTTAGAAGGATATAGGCATCTACACCCTTTTTTAATTCCTCATAGGTCACTTGATAAGATGGCGCCCCTTTAAGGTTATCCTTAGCCGTTTTTCCAAAAAGCTGAAGTGATACATTTTTTGCCTTATCTGCCTCGTCTTTGCCATGGCAAATTTTTGTGGCCTCATAGGCCAATACACCTTTCGCCTCTATTAACGACTCCCCTCCTTCACGCGTAAGATTTTCTATTTCATCCACCGGCAAAAATGTAAAATAAGAAAGAAACCTCTTTACATCTCTATCATCTATATTTATCCAGTACTGGTAATACTCATATGGTGAAGTAAGTTCACGATCAAGCCAAACAGCGCCACTTTGGGTTTTCCCCATCTTAGATCCATCAGCCGTAGTTATAAGTGGAAAAGTCAATCCTTCTATTGAATAACCTTCTAACCTCCTTGTAAGATCAACACCTGCTAAAATATTCCCCCACTGATCATTTCCACCCATCTGCAAGAGACAATGATAATTTTTTGATAAATACCAAAAATCATAGGCCTGCAGTAACATATAATTAAACTCTAAAAAACTTAGGCCGGTCTCCAATCTTTGGCGATAACTTTCAGCCGTCAACATACGGTTTACACTAAAATGCCTGCCTATATCCCTTAAAAAATCTATATAGATTAAAGGCGCCAGCCAATCAGCATTATTAAGCATAAGGGCTCTGTCATTACTGAAGTCTAAAAAATTAGACAACTGCATCCTTATTCCCTCAGCATTCTTGTCTATTTCCTCTCTCGTCATAACCGGCCTTGCCTGATCCTTACCGCTTGGATCACCCACAAGGGCAGTACCTCCACCAACCAGGGCTATTGGCCTGTGGCCCCCTTTCTGCATGTGGGCGAGTGACATGATAGGCAGCAGGCTTCCAATATGCAGGCTTTTCGCCGTCGGGTCGAATCCTATATAACAACTAACAGGCTTCTCTAAAAGGTGTCTCAGGGCCTTTTCATCGGTAACTTGTTCAATAAAACCCCTTTCCTGAAATACATCATATACTTTGCTCA
Organism: Deltaproteobacteria bacterium; assembly: GCA_018400255.1. GTDB lineage: Bacteria > Desulfobacterota > DSM-4660 > Desulfatiglandales > B25-G16 > M55B121. Next base: position 9,495 of record JAGYMO010000197.1, on the reverse strand, counting down.
ACTATCTTCCCCCTCAATTTCAACATATCATGCCACATTATCTCATAAAAATCATCTTTCTGCATTCTGGCTAACCCTGCTAACATGCTCACCAAATATAATTTTATAAAAATGCCTTAAGATATCATCTCATGTATTTAAAAGATAACCTTGATATAGGATTCATCACGTAATTTTTTCAACCAGACGGCATATCTTTCTTCAACTTTTTCTTTAAACAATTTAGAGCGTATAGCACTCCTTAAATCCTCAAATTGCTTTATCTTACCTTTTTTCTCTTCTAATACCTTTACTATCTGAAAACCAGATTCAATAGGTTCTAAATCGCTATGCTCCCCCGGGGATAAGTTCTCTATCTTTTCTCTCAATGCAGGCTCTATATTCTTCATTTTTATCCAGCCAAGTTTGCCCCCCTCTTTTGCAGCAGGGCCTTTAGAGTATTTAATAGCTAGGTCAAAAAAATCTTTCCCATTATTGAGCCTTCCTAAGATATCATTTCCTAATGCTTTGACTCCGGCGACTTCATCATTATTTGCAGGCTCCTTTACCGGTAAAAAAATCCTTGCAAGTAACACCTCACCTTCTTCTATGAAGTCTTTAATATGGTTATCATAGTAATCCTTCATCTCTGCCTCGGTTATTACTATCTTCGATTTAATTTCATGATTCACCAACCGGGCTTGTTCAATTTCCTGCTTAATCCTTTCTTTATAATCCTCAAAGGTAATTCCCTCTTTTTTTAGACTATATATGAGATCTTCCTGAGTTAGCTCATTATCGATTTTTACCCTCTCAATGGCCTCCTCCACATCCTTTTCTGCCACCGTTATTCCCAGCTTATTTGCATGCTGATCTGCTATAAGCTCATTAATCATACTGTTGAGGACTGCCCGGCTAACCTTATGAAAGTTTTCCTCATCCTTTTCCCTTAATTCCCTCGCATCCATTCCAGTTAAATTTTTTATAGATGTATTAAGTTCATAAAGTGTAACAATATCACCGTTTACTGTTGCAACAATCCTATCGGTTACTTCGGCACTAAAATGAGAGGGTATTAATAGCGCTAATACCAGCCATATACACAATATAGTATTTTTAATTGTTTTCATTTCTCAGGGCGATTTTTTCTAATAGACCGTAATTTATTGTAACATTGTAATTTTCTCGTAACTCCTCTAACCATTTCTGATAAACCTCTTCCCGTTTCTCTTCAAGCAAGATTTTTTCTATCTCCTCTTTTACTTCTAATATCCCTTTATGGCTTTCAGGCTTTCTTTCCAATACTTTTATAATATGATATCCATATACTGTTTCAATGATATCGCTTACTTCGCCAATTGGAATGGAAAAAACTACCTCAGAAAGTGGCTCGGGTAATGCATCTTTATTTATCCACTTGATCCCATGACCATTAAGGTTGGTTGAATAAATAGACTCTTGCTTAGCCAAATCAGCTAATTCTTCACCACCTCTAATGCGCTCCAATAAAGACTTGGCATCCTCACTTGTTTTGGATACCAATTGAATCACATGAGCCCTTGCTGGTTGTCTAAATTTCATCGCGTGTTCCTTATAATAATCTGCTATTAAGCTATGAGAAATAAGTGACAAGGTTTCAGTCTTCTTTTCTATTATCTTTTTAATTAACTTTTGCTCTTTTACCCTTTCTACCCATTCATCATAATCTATACACCTGGCTATGAGTGTTTCCTTGAAGCTGCCTGAAGGGTAATCCTTTGCAATATCTTCAACCTCATTTATTAACTCTGTTTCACTCAATGTAATTCCCTTATCCTTTCCATATTGAAGCACAAGGGAATCATCTACAACCTTATCTATAAGGCTATTTATTGAGGACCAGACAGTTTTTTTAGGAACGTCATTTTCGAAAGCCACAATGTTTACCATTTTTTCCAAATCCTCACTAGTAAATAATCTATCTTCCACCTTTATCACTATGTTTCTGTCAGTGAATGTTTCAGGAACGCATGAGGATAGATAAGGAAAGAAAAAAAGACAAACTAATACAAATCTAAGGTATTCTACCATTCCAAATTTTATCAAGAATATTCTTATCTTAAACATCCTTCTTAACCACATCAACCTTTTGTAAATATATTTATAGCCGTTTCGATTCTAAAGGGGCTAAATCAGAAAAGCATTTAAAATCGCGCTCCATACAGCCAATTTTTCAATTTTGATGGTTTCGTAAAAACCTCTCGCAAGTACGGGCCTATGAAATGCCTGCCTTCACAGTATTCCTCTTTATCTTCTGCTTAACAGCAGTCAACTCTTTCATTAGCAATTGTTAAAGGATTGGTAAATTTTTACAGCATGTTAGCAGCACAAAAGGCTAAACAGATTGGCTGGATTAAAAGATCAGTTTTATCTATTATTTTCCGGCATCTGGGAAATAATGCATTGTGGTAATTTTATATAACATAAATCTTAACAAATTTCTATAGCATACAAGAAGGAATGAAAACACTAAATACAATGCTCTGTTATACGTTGCCATTTGTCAATATTCGAAAGCATACTCTTTTAATCCAGTAATTATTTTTTCTGCCTCTTTAAGGCAATTAATACATCCATTTGTTTTGATAAGAACCTTTAATTTATGTCCCGTCAGAAAACTAAAATTATCTGGGTTGTCATTAACTAATTGGCATAATCTTTCACTAGAAAGAGGGGTGTCTTGAGAAAAGGAAAAAACCATTGATTTACCATTGATATCTAATCTCTTAGAGCGTATTTTTTTAAGGCCAAGGCTTACCCTGATAACAGAGACAAGGTTTGATACCTCTTCCGGCAAAGGACCAAATCGGTCGACAATCTCCTTTTCCATATCTGCTATTTCCACTTCGTCTTTAGCGGAAGACAATCGTCTGTATATATCAATCCTTACATCACTCTCCGCTATGTAATCATAGGGTATAGAAACAGGTAAATCAATATTTATCTCAGGAAAAATTTCCTCCTGAAAGACCTCGCCCTTGAGTTCTGCCATAGTCTTTTCTATAAGTTTAAGATAAAATTCGTATCCAATAGCCTTTATGTGGCCTGACTGAGAAAACCCAAGTATATTGCCCCCGCCTCTTATCCTTAAATCATTCAAAGCAATGTTAACCCCTGATCCCAGTTGAGAAAAATCCATTAAAACTTTTAGCCTCTTCTGGGCCTCAACTGTTATTCTAGAGCTCTCCGAGACCAAAAGATATGCATATGCCTTAGTATCAGATCTACCTACCCTACCCCTAAGCTGATAGATCTCCGATAGACCAAATAGATCGACCTGGTTAATAATTATTGTGTTAGCTGAGGCAATATCCAGCCCTGAGTCTATTATCGTAGTGCATACAAGGATATCAGTCTCCTTATTCAAAAACCGTATCATTGTATCCTCTAGCTCTTTCTCTCTCATCTGGCCATGGGCTATATCGATCTTCGCTCTTGGGGCTAAGGTACGTATCCTGGAGGCTATAGCCTCTATATTCTTAACACGATTGTGAACAAAAAATATTTGGCCTCTTCTATCTAATTCTCTCTCTATGGCTTGCGATATTACCTCCTCATCATATTTAGATATGTAAGTTTGAATAGCTAATCTTTCCGCAGGTGGAGTTTGAATAATACTAAGGTCTCTTACACCCATCAGCGTCATGTGAAAAGTCCGTGGTATAGGAGTTGCTGTCATCGCTAGAACATCTACTGAGCTGCGATATTTCTTTAATTTTTCTTTTGCCTTAACACCAAATCGTTGTTCTTCATCAATAATAAGCAACCCAAGGTTTTTAATTATAATATCATCAGACAAAAGCCTATGCGTGCCAATAATAATATCAACTTTTCCACGGGCCAATTCAGCAACTATTTTTCTTTGCATGGATTGAGGGACAAAGCGGCTTAATACATCAATCTTTACTGGATAAGAAGTAAAACGCTTGCTAAATGTTTGATAATGTTGCTCTGCTAAAACAGTAGTTGGAGCAAGTATTGCCACCTGTTTACCGTCCATAACGGCCTTAAAGGATGCCCTTATAGCTATCTCTGTCTTTCCAAACCCTACATCGCCGCATATAAGACGATCCATAGGTGTATCAGCTTCCATATCTGAAAAAACATCATCGATAGCCTTTGACTGATCCTTGGTCTCTTCATAATCAAAGGTCGCCTCAAACTCTCTATAGTAGTTATCTGGTTTTGAAAAGGCAAAACCCTTGTATAACCTTCTCGCTGCATAAATTTTAAGAAGTTCTTTCGCTATTCTTTCTATTGATTTCCTGGCCTTCTTTTTCGCCGTTGGCCAAGCCCTACCCCCTAACCTATCTAATGGGGGATTATCATCATCCAAGCCCACGTATTTCTGGATAATATTTATCCGTTCCGCAGGGATATAAAGTCTGTCATTATCAACATACTCAATAATCAGAAAATCCCTTATCTTTTCACCAATTTCCATTCTTACAAGGCCCTTGTAGCGCCCGATGCCATGATCCTGATGCACTACCAGGTTATTTTCCTGCAACTGGCTTAAGTCGGTCCAAGGGATAGTCTCTATACTGTCACGTTTTGCCCTTCTTTCTCCACCAGTCTTTTTACCGAATATTTCATCCTCGGTAATTATAATAAGCGAGGATTCAGGATATCCAAACCCTTGCGAAAGATGGCCCAAACAAATATATAGTCCCCTGCAATTTTTTAAACCCGACCAATCTTGAAGCAATTCCTTAACTTCAAGATTATAATTGAACAGTATTTCCTGAAGCCTCCCTGCCTGTTGTTCGGTTCTACATAGAAGTAGAATACGTTTTCCTTCCTCTGTCCATTCCGTTATTTTTTTAGCGAGAGCCCCTATTGAAACCTGTTTACTATCTTTATCATTATAGGCCCGTGATAAATGATCCTGAATTGTTCCGCTCATGTTAACAGTTAAGGAACCTTCTTCCGATTTAGCTCTTACAGGGATAGTAAAAAAATTAATTTTTGAAAATGGAGAAATAGCCTCCTCTAACTCCTCCATGCTAAGGAAAAACCCATCTGTTTGTGGAAATGGTCTGCCATCTTCAAGGGAGTCATTCCGAAATTTTTCCGTCTCTTTCGAATATTTTTTTAAAACAGACTCAGCATTCCCTGGAAAACTATCGTAATTAATTATCGATATGTATCCTTCTATAGGAAGATACCGAAAAATAGTATCAAGATAGGGATAAAAATGTTTTAACCATCCCTCTTGTCCAGGAAAGCTTGCTCCTATATCCGGGCTTATAGGAAGCCTGCCCATAGATCTTGCCCTTTTAATATTTGTGGATGTTAATAATATTTCACTTGCGGGCAAAACAGTTAAGTCCTTCATTTCAGCCTTTGATCTCTGGCTTATCGGATCAAAAATTCTTATTGACTCAACTGTTTCTCCCCAAAATTCAATTCTGATCGCAGAATCATAAAGTGGCGGATATAAATCAATCACCCCTCCCCTGACTGAGAAATCACCCCGTTCTTCCACAATCGATGTCCTAAAATAGCCGAACACCAACAATTTCTTTATAAAATCATCCCTGTCAACATCCTCATTAACCGCTATGTATTCAATCGATCCCAAAAAAATATCTTTGGGTATAAGGTTCATCATGATTGCGTCTATAGAGGTAACGACAATTGCATCTTGTAAGGTCGAAAGGGCATAAAGCGCGCCAACCCTCTCGCCAATCAGTTCCTTTGGAGGGCTTAAGCCTGTAAAGGGAGAGATGTCATAAGCGGGGAAAAAAAATATCCTGGCAGCCTGTTTTGGGAGAAAAAATGTAAGGTCCTTATAAAAAATTTTCGCCTCATCAGTGCTAGGCAAAATTATAAGAAAAGGGTGATTAAATTCTCTAACTGCATCCGCTAACATGTAACTTGTAGCAGAACCAGACGCACCAATTACCTCTATGAGCCTTTTTTTGTTTTCTAATCCTCTGAAAATTTTATTAATGCTATCAAAACTATCCAACATAGATATAATTTACTCTTCAATAAATTCGAGTTTTATTGTAATAATCAACTTCTTGTTTTCTTCTATCTTATTAGTAAGGGATTACCATCCTCTTAATAGTAAGCATTGGCAAGCTCCTCGGCCATCCTTTTTTTCTCCTCCAGATCCGTTACGCGATAAAGAATTAACATTTCATTCTGACTCGGCCCCGCGCCCTGATACGTGCCTACACCATGCAAACCAGCAACCCAATTCTGGAGGAATCTCATAATTCTCATCCTCTCCTTTGCCGGAACAGCAGATTTAAGGTACTTGGACACATAGTCTCCAATTTCCGGATTTTCCAAATCCATTTCGCTTGGCATGGTAACCGCTACTCCTCCTGCTATATCACCGGCTAATGCCAGCACCTCCCAAAAACTTTCATTCGTATTCAATTTTGATAGATTACTCATAGCGTCATCCGGCATAAAAACACCAGAGCCAGGAGGGTCCTCCTTTCCCATATAGGCTGCACTGACAGCACATGCAAGAGATGTATTGTTCAGCTGGATCATCCTTGTTATCTTTTGCACAATGTGAGATTTCCTCGAGATTCCATGATATTCTGCAATAAGCTCCGTTGCCCCTATAATAAGGTCCATAAAACCGACCTTACACGCCCCGCCGCAATTCATTCTATGGGTTTTGGCAAAGCGTGAAATAAACCTTTGGGTATACTCTATTTCTCCGCACATAAACACCCTCTCCCATGGAACAAACACATGATCAAATACTATAAGAGAGGTTTCCCTCTGGCCATAAATAGGATTTCCTAAATAATGCAAATTTTCCGCATATTCCCTCTCTACACTGTAGGCATTGTATTGCCCGATGTAAGTTATTCCTTCAGTGCCGTTAGGTACCACAAATGCAAGGGCATAGTCCTCCTCCCCTTTTTGGCACGATAAGCCAGGCAAAATTAAATTTTCGTCCGCTACGTATGCACCCGTAGAATGCTGCTTAGCGCCGCAAACTACAACACCATCTTTTTTTCTTTCAACGATATGAACGTAGGAGTCTGGGTCTTGATCAAGAGGTCTCTTACTTCTGTCGCCCTTTGTATCTGTTACCGATCCACTTACAACAAGGTCCTCCTTTTGCGCGTATTTAAGGTACTCATTAAAACGAGAATGATAATCGGTGCCCAGATCCCTATCCATTTCCCATGTTGTCGCTGCAAGGGATGGAAGCATTTCATTTCCTGGGCATCTGTAATTGCAGGTACCCAGTTTTTGACTGTTCATACGAGCCATATCTAAACGCCTTTGAAGATCATCAGTATTCTGATGTATATGCAGACTCCGGCTTATAGTTTCTCCGGTAAGGTGCGATTTCGCTGTCATAACCTCAGAGTATTTTGGATCCATTGTTAGCTCATAGATTTTTGCGGTTGCCTCAATAACACCCCTTGATATTGGATGATCGTTTAGGCTCTCGACCCTCTTACCACCTATAAAAAATTTTGGCCTAAGCTTAGAGACCCTTTCTCTGTAATCATCTACTGTCTTTAAAGTCATAATTTCCCCCATTTCTTGTTTATAGTTTTTCGAATTTAAAAAATATATTTTAGCATATCTTTTACGTCAAGCTCAAATTGAATATGGCATAATAGCGAAATGATAGCTCAGGGTACTCAGTATTAACTGTATGTCCAGCCTATCGTTGACAATCAAACGACAGATTATTACCTTTTAAATATACGTTTCGACAAATAGATTAGCCGCCCAAGGGTTTTCTAATCGAAAAACGTAATTATTTAGAAATAGCAATTATATAGTAAGGGGATAGAAAATTATGCGTTTTGACAAATTTACGCTTAAGGCACAGGATGCACTTCAAAATTCTCAGGAATTAGCATCTAAAAAAGGCCATCAGCAAATAGAGCCTGAACATCTATTGTACGCAATTTTGGAGCAGAAAGATGGGATCATTCCCTCAATGCTCGTAAAGATAGGTGTAAACGAAGGCCAGATACTCTCTGAATTAGAGCAGACACTTGATAAAAAACCCAAGGTAAGTGGAACAGGATATGGAGATGCATATATTTCACCTCGATCAAAAGAGGTACTCAACCAGTCAATAAAAGAAGCTGGCCAAATGAAGGATGAATACATAAGCATAGAGCATATCCTGCTTGCAATAGTCGAAGAAACAGCAGGAGAAGCCTCAAAAATTTTATCCTCCCATGGAATGACGAGAAAAAATATGCTAAAGGTCCTTATTGATATTAGGGGTGGCCAAAGGGTCGTAGACGCAAACCCTGAGGATAAATACCAGGCAATCGAACGCTTTAGTAAGGACTTAACAAGTATAGCAAAGGAGGACAAACTAGACCCCGTCATAGGTCGAGATGATGAAATCAGAAGGGTAATTCAGGTTCTTTCAAGAAGGACAAAAAACAATCCCGTATTGATAGGAGAACCCGGTGTCGGAAAAACTGCTATTGCTGAGGGTCTCGCTCAACGAATTATCCGTGAGGATGTACCTGAAACCTTGAAAGATAAAAGAGTTATAGCTCTTGACATGGGATCGCTCATAGCAGGAGCTAAATACAGGGGTGAATTTGAAGATAGGTTGAAGGCCTTCCTAAAAGAGGTTTCAGAGGCGCAAGGTTCAATTATCCTGTTTATTGATGAACTGCATACGCTTGTAGGTGCTGGAGCTGCAGAGGGCGCAGTTGACGCCTCCAATATGCTAAAGCCGGCACTCGCAAGAGGAGAATTACGATGCGTAGGCGCAACCACAATAAAAGAATACAGAAAGTATATAGAAAAAGATGCCGCCCTGGAGAGACGCTTTCAGCCTATTGTTGTAAGCGAACCAACAGTTGAGGATACAATATCCATACTTAGGGGCATAAAGGATAAATATGAGGTACACCACGGTGTAAGGATCAAAGACTCCGCATTGGTATCCGCCGCAGTACTCTCTAACCGATATATCACAGATCGTTTCCTGCCTGACAAGGCTATAGACCTGGTTGACGAAGCCACCAGCAGGCTAAGGATAGAGATAGATAGCCTGCCCTCAGAAATAGATGATTTTAGACGAAAGATAATTCAACTCGAGATAGAAAGGGAGGCCCTTAAAAAAGAAACCGATAATTCCTCTAAACAGCGGCTGGCTAAAATTGCAGACGAGCTTAAAGATCTAAAAGAGCAACTGGATAGCATGACAAAACACTGGGAAAAAGAAAAGGAGATAATTAAAAACATAAGGGAAATAAAAGAGCAAATCGATAATGCTAAATCAGAGGCCCAGATTGCTGAAAGGCAGGGAGATCTGGCAAAAGCGGCAGAGTTACGATATAGTAGTATTTTAGGACTTGAAAAAAGGCTTTCAGAGGAAAAAGAAAACCTCAACGAATTTCAATCTGGTCTAAAAATGCTTAAAGAAGAGGTCGACAGCGAGGATATTGCCCGCGTAGTTTCAAAATGGACGGGCATACCTGTAGAGAGAATGCTGGAAGGAGAAAGGGA
>JAGYMO010000196.1 GCA_018400255.1 Deltaproteobacteria bacterium | reverse complement strand
GAGGCATTCAGAAACGAGTATAAAAGTGATTTTATTAAATACGGGGTGGGGAAAATAATTAAAATTTGGTAAGCAATAGTGAAAGGAGGCTTACAAGAAGAAATTGAATCCGGGAGTTAGGTTATAAAATCAGAGGATAAGGCCAGCCCATGACTATGATTAAAAGCCTGGTCATCTTTCCGGGAAGATCATAGAAGAAAAAATGTTAAGGGGGGGGGTTGTTAAAAGAAAGAATTTTAGTTATGCTTTTCATAGTGGACTGGCAACAGGATATTGAATATTTCATAAATTGCCTGCGTAGACTTATTTTATTTGCACAATATTGAAAAGCAAGGAATAGATACTATTGCAAATTTATCGAGCTGACCGCAGTTAACTATGCGGTTTTTTTGTTTGCCCGCATCAGGTAGCTGGATTGATGATGGCCCTATGATCTCTCATCAGTGGGCCGTGATGGTTATTGGTGCTCATTGTCCTCATCTTGACTGCGCTTATCATTGGGTTAGCTGTCTGCAAGTTCTTTTAATGCGCTATTATTTATCAAACAGGATTCTATCAAGCGTGCAGTCAAAAAACAAGAAAAGGTCTTAAGGCCTCACAACATACTGCTGGTAAGGGGGCATTGAGAGCCCGCTGCGCAGTTCAACCCTCAGACATTCAAAGGAGAAGAATATGAAACAACTGGTTATAGTATTTATGCTGTTAGTAATGGGATTACCTAATGCATTTGCTGGGGATGTTACAGATACCCCGGACAATCGCCAGGCCGCAGCAAAGCGCTACCTCGGCGTAGCACCAATTGAGAACATGATGAGGGAGGCGGTTGAAAGTACCTCCAAGAATCTTCCGGAAGAGCAGAGAAAAACATTTGTGGAGTTTATGGCTAAGTCTCTGAAAATTGATGTTTTAGAAAAGTCTGTCGTGTCAACCATGGCAAATCATTTTACTGTAGGAGAACTCAATGCCCTCACCGATTTTTATGGGTCACCTGAAGGTAAATCAGCCATGAAAAAATTTGGCGCGTACATGTCAGAGATAATGCCGGTAATTCAGCAGGAAATGTCGCGTGCTGTTTTAGAATATAAGGCAACTCAGGAAAAATAGTGCGGGTTATACAATTATGGCCTCTAACAGATCGATTTCAATCGGCCGGATTTCCCAGGCCGACTCTAAAAACCCTTGATTGCGAGGCTTTTGTCGGCTATTTTTTTCGTTATATGCCTGGTGAACATCGCATATGATCAACTTTACAGGGAGGCGCTATGGCAAGCAGGCGTAAGGGAAAAGCAGTGGAAGCTGTTCGTTGGATTGCGAGAGTTTCTTCTGGCATTGCAGTGTTATTGATAATGCTCATCTTCTTTGGTGAAGGGTTTACCGGTGGTGTTGAATTTTTTATTCAGCTTTCTATGCGTGAGGCCACAATGCTTGTTGCCTTTATTGGTATATGGTTAGGGCTCTTGCTCGGCTGGAAGTGGGAATTGTGCGGAGGATTTCTTACGATCTTCGGGGTGGTGGCCTTTTATCTGCTGGATTACTTTTTTTCAGGCTCATTTCCGAGGGGTTTTTACTTCCTTATTTTTTCATCTCCAAGTTTGCTGTTCCTCTATTGTGGTTTACAAACCAGGATAACGTCAGAGGTTGAAAATGTTTAGTGAGCATACAGAAGGAACAGCACATCTCTATTTTCTTGACTGAATAATAATACAGGTATATCTTTTTATCCATAGCAGGGATCCAAGAAAAGAGGATATATTGCTAGATTTTAATTATCAATTGAAATCGAGCGCTATTTACTTATGAATATCTATTCCCTTCCGGCAATTATTTCCTTTACGGTAAATTTCAGTATCGCCTTTATTGTTTTAATGGAAAAGCCGAAGGCCACATTAAATCGCTGGTTTGCCGCTTTTATTTTTAGCTTTGCCATCTGGAATCTGGCAGAAATTCTCATCCTTAATAGCGCCAACCGGTTACCTGCCCTTTTAGGCGCACAAATTCTTTACCGGATCATATTCTTTGCTCCCGCATTCTATGTGATTATCGCATATTTATTCCCCAGAAGTTTTCATAAATTTGCAACAAATCCGGTTTTTTACATTGGCGTATTTTCACTGCCAATCATAGCACTGAGTTTATCTTTCCCTGACTTTCAGATAGAACTGGTTGATCTTATAGAAACCCCTCGAATTTACCATTATCATTTTATATTCAACTTCAAGCCCGTTTTCCTGATATCAGCTTTTGTCTCAATTGGCTATATTGTTTGGGGCAGCATCGTGCTGTGGAGGAAAATCCGGCACTTGCGTACCATACGCCTTAAAAATCAGACCCGGTTTTTTGTAATAGGGATGGTTATCATTTTTATAGGCTTTATAGCTATCATCTTAATAAAATCGGGTATCCGCAATCCAGCTTCTTTTTATTTTTTGTCCACTATATTTACCTTTGCCGTAGCGATATTTTTCTTTATGGCAGTTGTCAGGTTTCATCTTTTTAAAGCGGGAATGCTGCTCAGCCGGGGGGTAACCTATACGGTTCTTTCTGCTTTGACACTTGCCGTTTATTTTTTTGTCATCCGAGCGGCCAGTGTCAGTGTAAAATCATGGATTGGCATTAATTCATCCGTTTTTGACGCATTCCTGATCGTTTCGCTGATACTAATAATACTGCCTTTTGAGAAGCGCCTGCGAAACCTGTTTGATCGATGGCTCAATAAAGACCTGCAGCAGTACCGTAAAAACATTTTAACTCTTTTTCGTGAATTACAGGCGTATTATGAAAAAGATGCCTTTTTCAAGATTATTACGCGCTTTATAGGTGATAATTTTAAAAGCTCAGCAGTATATGTGTTTAACTATGACCATGCATCATGCCGCTTTGTGGAAATAAGCGGAGAAGATATGGCCCTGTCTATCCCCGAGAACTCCTCTATAATAAGGCAGCTAAAACAAAAAGGGGGAGCTGTTGAGTTCTATGAACTCAATCACAACCAATTAAGCATAGAATGCCGTCGATTTTTTGAAGATGTTCATGCGAGGTTTTTTTTGCCGCTTATGTATGAGGATAAACTACTTGGAATCGTCGTTCTTTGCCGCAAGAAATATGGCCTGGAATATAGTGAAAATGAACGTGAGATTCTTTCTATCTTAGCGAGCGAAATAGCCGCTTCATTTCATCGAAATGAAATCATTGAAGAGATGCGTGAGAAAGATAGGCGGCGGTTTCAAATGGAAAAGTTAGCTGCTATTGGCCAGCTTACTGCAAGTGTCGCCCATGAGATCAGGAATCCGCTTAATACAATCTCCATTTCAGCTGAGACCCTTTTGCAGAAATATATTTCAAAAGAAGATGAGAGTAATTTGAAACAATATATTATTGAAGAGTCGAATCGCCTGAACCGAGTACTCACTGACTTCCTTAGTTTTACGCGTGTTAAACCGGCAGTTGACTCGGAAATAGATATAGAAAATATGTTTGAAAGGCTCCGCCTGGAGCTGCAAAGCTCGGAGGCGCTTGAGATACCAATTACTTATGAAATCGACGCTGTTAAAGATGCTCTTGTCAGCGATCCAAACTTACTTTTTCAGGTATTATTGAATCTGGGGCTAAATGCGCGGGCAGCAATAAAAGAGCGGTGCAGTAGCGAGAAGCAATTTACCTGTGAGCAGGGAATGATTACGTGTACCATGACAAGCAACAAGAATCATTTCGTCCTTTCGGTCGCTGATAATGGGGTCGGCATTTTACCTGAAAATGGAGAGCGTATTTATGATCCATTTTTTACAACAAAGGAAGACGGAACAGGCCTGGGGCTGTCTATTGTTCGCCAGATCATTGAAGTATTATCAGGTTCCATTGAATTCACCTCGCGGCCTGGGCATACTTGTTTTAACATTTATTTAGCGAAGCAGGTGGCAAAATAAGAAAAGAAAAGGCATATCATGGAATTACTTGAAAACACTATTTTAGTTGCCGATGATGAAGAAAAAACACGCAATGTACTAAAGATAAACCTGAAAAACAGATACCGGGTTATCTTGGCTCAAAATGGCAGCGAGGCGGTTGAATATCTTAAAAACGAACCTGTTGATCTGGTGCTTACTGATCTACGTATGCCGGAAAAAGACGGCCTGGGCTTGCTCCAATATGTACAGCAAAGCCACAAACATATTCCCGTAATCATCGTTACCGCCTTTGGCTCCATTGAAAACGCCGTGCAGGCCATGAAAATGGGGGCGTATGACTATATACTCAAGCCGATAAAGGTCGCCGAACTTCAACGAATCATAGACAAGGCCCTTAATTACGCACAGGTACTTAGCGAAAATGTGCAGTTGAAGGAACGCCTGAAGAAATATGAAGGCTACAGGGGTATTATTACTGCCAATGCCAAAATGCAGGCCTTACTTGAAATGCTAAAACATGTTGCTGCTACTCCGGCCAATGTTTTGATAGAGGGTGAGTCCGGCACAGGAAAACAGTTGGTAGCTGCCTCCGTTCATTATATGAGTGCACGGGCTGAAAATCATTTTATTGAGATTAACTGTGGCGCTATCCCGGCGAATTTGCTGGAAAGTGAGTTATTCGGACATGAAAAGGGTGCCTTTACCGGGGCTATTCACACCAAGAAAGGTAAATTCGAGCTCGCTGATAAAGGCACTCTGTTTTTGGATGAAATCGGTGAGTTACCATTGGAGCTCCAGGTTAAGCTGCTTCATGTCCTTGAAAATCAAAAATTCACCCGTGTAGGGGGTACACAGTATATTAAGACGAATGGCCGTATTGTTGCCGCAACTAATCGTAAGCTAAGCGAGGAAGTCGAAAAAAACAGATTCCGAAGGGATCTCTACTATCGACTAAAGGTTGTATACTTACAAATACCCCCTTTAAGGGAGCGCAAGGAGGATATACCGCTTTTAGCACAATCTTTCATTCAAAAATATAGCCGGTTGAATGCCGATTTCCTGGGAAATATTAAGATATCAGAGGAGGCCATGAATATCCTGAAATCTTATAGTTGGCCGGGGAATGTGCGGGAGTTAGAAAATATCATTCAACAGGCGATTATCTTCACAAATTCCGGGCTTATATCCGCTGATACTCTTCCACCTGAAATCCTGGAAAGCACCGTAAAACCATCCCTGACAAAAGAAGAACTCCAGAATGAGAAGAACAAACGAATTGAAGTAATTTTACGAGATATTGAATATAGCTTTTTAAAACGTATTCTCAGTAAAACCAGGGGGAATATTACACGGGCAGCCGAAATGACTGGTTATAACCGCAGACAGATACAAAACCTTACCAAAAAACATGGCATAAACACCGAAAACTTCAAGTGATGCGAAATCGAGTTACGCAGCAAGTAACACACATGCAACACTGCTTTTTAACAAAACCATAAAAGTAACCGCGAAATAGCATTTCCCTTTTTTGCCGTCTACCACCTTATCACCCAAGTAACAAATGCTTATAATCTATTGATTTCATTAGTATAAGCCGTATCAATTCATCTTGGCACGAATTTTGATCTATAAAGTAAGTGAGGTTAATCAAAAATCACCTTCAACAAAAAGAAAGGAGGTTTAAGATGTCTAAACTATGGCAAGCATGGACAAACGGAATTTTAGGGATTTGGCTTTTTATAGCCGCTTTCTTATCATTATCTTCAATGGCAATTCTGTGGAATAATCTGATAGTTGGTGTTATAGTAGCCATTGCCGGATTTACAATGATAAAAGAGAAAAGTTGGCAGGGATGGACAGCCGGTATTCTGGGAATTTGGTTGGTAATCGCCGCTTTTATACCTGCGTTACAAACCCACATGGGTAATATGTGGAACGGAATTATAGTGGGCATACTGCTTATAATTGCCGGGTTTGGCGCCTTTGAGGCTGGAGGTCATCACGTACCACATACCGCTTGATTGCTGCTTGGTATGACAAAGTGCATAGAAAAACCGGGCCATTTGGCCCGGTTTTTCTGTAAAGAACCAGTGGATATTATTTTTTCTAAAGCTTTGAGATTTCAAAGATAACGTGTTTGCGGCTGTGTTCAGCAACTTCTTTGACATTTGCCAATGATTTTGGAGGAATGGGTACCTGAATTTCTTCATTTGAGAAAAGGACACCCTTCATTCGAACAATACGAAGAAATAATCGAAATGGCTCATTTTTACTTCTGGTCATTATCAAGTTGTCGGCGGCCTGCTCTAAAAGGGCAATTTCTTCCCTTTTTGCCGTAGTACTCACAGAAAAAACAAAGGTATGATTTTTTTCTTTTCGGAATAAGTCCTCTATTTTGCGCAAAAGCTCTTGCCCATAGGTAGGAGAGAAGAACAGCAAGTTGAGCGCGGAGCCAAAGACCATGATGCCGGGGACTTCATCAGGGACCATTGCACAGGCCTTATCAATAGCGGTATCCCAGATAGCTGGTTTAACTAAGTTCGCCTTGAATCCGTTTCCTTCAGGATCACTCATACCATCAATGCCGGCATCTAATGAAATGAAGCAAACCTTTTCCTTGTACTCATTAAGGTCTAATCCCGCAATAGTTTTTAGGCTTTCGTGTATAAATTCCGTATGAGGGTATTGCAATGACATCAATACCGCACTCCCGCCATTTCTTAGCCAGGCGGCAATAAAATTATCGCCGATTAACGGCTTTCCAGATCCCCCCGGTCCACTTAGGAGCGTGACAGTATGAAGTGGCAGGCCTTCCTGCATAACGCGCTCTAACCAAGGAACATCAATTTTTACTGTTTTCATTGCTTACCCCTGCCCTTATTTGTAAGACAAAAAGGGTTTGAGGTCAAGTTAAACCAAAAGAC